>JAJFME010000022.1 GCA_021772375.1 Chlamydiota bacterium
CACCTCCAACCTTGATAACTCCTTGTGACTCATAGTGATAACCCTTTCCATTTTTTGTAGCTCCCCTTGGTAAAAATCTTTCTTTACCACAGGGGACATTTCTAATTGTCGGAAAGGGGACACTTCTATTTGACGCCTACAAAAAACATAAAAACTAGTAATTAATTACTATTATTAGTATAATAACGTGCATTATGACAATACAAAATGCTTTTTCATACAATTATACAGAAGGACTACTTGGCAAATCAGCCTCACTCGTCCTGCACGAGAACGGAAGGATCAATTGGGATAAACTAAAAGAATCCCCTCCAGACCTTTTGCGGGTCTATCTCCGTGCTAAAAACCTCAAACACCCGGGCTGGGAATCTCTAGAAGACTCCCTCAAACAAGACCCCAAAAGACTTGTCGGCTACCACTTCATAAAATTAGCATGCCACGCACCCGTGTCATTTAAGATTTTCCCAGAAGATATAAGAGAAGCCGCTCAAGAATTTAGAGAGACATTCCTTGCAGACCCCGATAACCAAAGACTGCAAAAACAAGCGCACAAGATCTCTGGCTGGACTGCTGCAACTGGAATGGAGAGCATCTTTAAAATGAAGCTCCGATCCAAAGACAATGAAGAGGTAACCATCGATAGATTTCTGTGGGCAACAAAAGCAACTACCTGGCGCCCTCAGATCTTAGGTCACTCTGGAAATCCAATCCCTGTTCAGCAATCTGCCCGAGCACTCACAATACTGAATGACTACATGGTAGAAGGTATGCTTCCTTCTAGACTTAATTTAAGCGAACTTCTTGAAGTCTATAGGTTTGGGCGACTGCAAGAAGATCAAGCACTTCAAAACCTTGCAATCACAAGAATCAATGAAGAGACTTCCTCCATCAGCCTCCTCCAAGATAAAAATGGCAAGCTGATTGTCCGGCTTGAAGAGCTTTCTGATAGCGCTAAGGCTATTTTGAAAGATCTTAGACCCTATATACACCGTCTGCTCTTGCTAAGACCTGCTGCGATCCGGGCACTCGCCAAACAGGGGCTACCATTTAATCGACTCTCCGTAAAGCTACTCAATGTTCTCAGAGACTATCTAGATAGCTCACAACTACCAAAAAAACTCTCTGTAGCAGAACTTATTGAGCTCCATCACCAGGCTGAACACCTTCCTGAACTGAAAACTACTTGCGCTACTCGACTCAAAAACAAGATCAATAAAGAAAGCATCATACCCATTTTAGATCTCGCTCTAGGACATGAGCATACTGAACTTATAGCGGCTTGTGAAAAATTTGTAAGAGACAACATAGCCTCTTTAACTGTTACCTCTATCTGGGCTCTTTCTATCAAACACCACCATAGAGCCCTCCAGAACATCTGCTCTCTTTACCTAGAAAACAATTTACACGAAACAAATGTCCTAGAGACTTTGGAATTTGCAGACAGATACAGATTGGTCGAATTGTACTCAGCTTGTAGGGATTTCATTGAAAACCAAATAAACCTTGAAAAAGCAATCGATGAAACCACTGTTTTTGAAGCACTTTCTATCGCAGAGAAATTCAATCTCATAAAATTCCGACTCGCCTGTCTAGAATTCTTAGAGAACAATATTTCCGCAGACTCTGTGGTTCCCATCCTAACATTTGCCTCAGACAATCAGCTCGCAGATCTACGCGAATCTTGCATCCGATTCGTTGAAAAAAACTTGAATGTAGAGCGCTCAATTAATGCAAAATCGGTCTCTCAAGTACTTTTTCTAGCAACAAAGTTCGAGATCCACAAGCTCCGAATGCCAGCTGTTGATTTTCTAACGAGTAATCTCTCTGAAGAAAGCCTCCTAGAGACCTTAGAGCTTTCTTTTAACTACAAACAAGAAGAACTTTATAGAGCTTGCATTGCCTATATAAGAGGCGCTGCAGAAGGGTCTTATCACATTTCTCCCAACACAATTTTACAAGCAATCGATCTTGTTTCTGAATTTGATCTCAATAGAGTTCCGCACGATATTAGAGCCTTCCATTCGGTATGTGGAGACCTCCTTGCAGCTTGTGCAAAATACAACTTCTCTCTTTACCTAGTAACCCTTGCGCTCCAACAAAAGTATCTGACACTTTTTCAAGCGTGCCGAACAGGAGACTTACCTCTTCAACTAAAGAAAATACCAGAGCAAGGCGAACAGCTAGCCCTAGTAGTTAGCTCCATCAATGAAGAAACAACCTTACTCTTACAATGCCTTGCGCCAGATGTTTCTGAAATCACATTCACAAATCCAACCGCATCCAATGATTTTGGTCATTTGAAAATCTCAATGCCCAACCTGGGATGGAGTGGTGTTCATCATGGCTATGGAGTCTTTGCAGAGAAGATATGATAACCACCATCACAAACCAAACTCTTTTTGGAAAAGCCATCCAATTTGTCGAAGATGGCAACATGAATTGGGAAAAGCTGCAAGCATCCCCCGTTGAACTCTTACGAGTCTACAACCGTGCAAAATTCCATGACAACCCAGCTTGGCAGAGTGTTGAGTCCCCTCTGAAAAAACAAGCAAGCCTACTTGTCGGCTACCACTTTGTAAAATTCTCTAACCACTTCGAGGTGACCTCAGAAGATTTACAGAAAAACATCGAGCTATTCGACAAAGAGCTCTCGGAAGACCCGCATAACGAAAGACTATGCAAACAGGCACGAAAAATCTCTGGTTGGGTTTCCGACTCAGAAGCTGCAAGTATCTTCAAGATGACACTCACCTCTTCAGATAATAAAGAAGTAACTATCGATCGCTTTCTGTGGGCAAGCAAGGCTAATAGTTGGCGTCGCTGGATCTTGACCCCCAATTCCTGGGACAATAGACCCGTTCCACAGTCTGAAGAAGTGCTTCAAGCCCTTAATCACTACATGACAGAGCATGCGTTGCCCGAAAGCTTATCTCTTCCAGATCTCATCAACCTTTACGATTTTGCCCAGATGCAATTTGATAAAGAGCTCAAACAACTTTGCATAAATGCCATCCACAACCAAACAACTGGTATAGAGCTTTCTCTAGATGGGCAGGAAGAACTCATTGTCCACCTCTCCGACGCTAATGAAGCAAGCACACTAATTTTGCAAAAACTACGCGCACACATGGGATCTGTCATCCTTACAAGCCTTCATGTAATGCCCCAGCTTCTAGATCAAATATTATATTTGATAGAGGTATTGGTCCCTCACAAGAAACACTTCGACACATTCAACACTACATAAATCAGCAAGAATTCAAAAGCAGCCACCGCTTCAAAGCACTATTTAAACAAAGCCTTCCTAAGGGCCTCCCAATCCCTACCCTTTACGAGCTCTACAGCCAAGCAAAAAATATGCAACTCGATGGGCTTAAGACTATCTGTTCAAAAAAACTAAAAAAACGCATCTGCAATACAAATGTTACCGAGATACTTATTTTTGCTCTCAAGCAAAAAGATACAAATCTCCAAACAGCCTGTGCTAAGCTGTTCATAAAGCGTGGTAGTACTGATAGCATTTTCTATGCTTTATCTCTTAGCCTAATCAAGGAATACGAACAGCTCCAAAGAACCCTCCAAAAAAATGCCTTCGGCATCCAAATATCCGGAGCTAACACCAATCCCTCAAGGCTACATGTAATACTAGAAAAATTAACTGATGAGGCAAAGCTGCTCTTAGACGGCCTTGGTACAGACGTGTATGGAGCCTCTATAAGTATAGAAGCTGTGCTAGATCTTGATATGGATAGGTATCTGTCCCATGTACTCCCTCGGAATGTCAGATTTATGCGACTCTCGTCTGCAGGAACAGTCTGATCAACTCTAAATCTAAAAATCCCGAGTTAATCAAAAATTTCTTAAATCAGCTGTGATAGAAAGGTCTTAGCTGGAACAATAGTAGGGCTTGTTTCTGCAAAGCAGTTCGCATTCACGTATGGCATATTTAGAACGACCTGAAAAGCGTGTTTAGTCTCAAGAATCTTATGAAAATGGTGTAAGCTAGGAGAAATCCCACTGTTTGCTTTATTTTTCACTTCAACTAGAAACCAAGGGATATCATCTTTTGTGATAAGAAAATCCACCTCTCTTTTCTGCTTATCCCGTATGTAGTGAAGGGCATATGTACCAAACCCACAGTCAGTCCAAAAATGAACAGCTTTAAGAAGATGCGATGCGATGAAGTTTTCAGCTAGAGCCCCCTCATCATGGCACAGTGCCCAGTCCCACAAGTAATATTTCGGCTCTTTCAAAAGCGACTTGGAGACATTTTTCGACCATGGCCGGACTTCAAAAAGATAATAAAGAGCCTGAAGGGTGTCTATCCAGTTTCTTGCCGTTTTTCCATTTACTTGTAGCCTTTTTGCTAAACTTTCGTAGCTAACGAAATTCCCTACCTGATGGCGAAGTAGTTCAGCTAGAACTTCTAACTGCCGAACTTCGCGAATTCGGGTAAGATCGCGAAGATCATCCTCAAATAGCTGTTTGATTCTCAAAGAGCGCCATCGTGTTACAAAACGAGCATCCGCTTTAATATAGGGATCTGGAAATCCTCCAAAAGAGAGGAGTCTCTGAAATAGATTTTCATCGATTTCAGAGGGAGTTTCTCTAATTTCTGAATCGTGGAATTGGGGACGAAGAATTTCAGATACGGAAAGAGGGTGAAGGCGATAAGGGAAATACCTTCCCATCAAGCTTTCTCCCCCTTTGTTGAAAACATCCATGCGAGCACTTCCCGTAACAAGAATATGCGCCATAGATGGATAAGAGTCATACAGCCCTTTTAAGAAAATTTTCCAGTTCTTGTATTTATGGATTTCATCGAAAATCAGTACAGGGGGTTCTCTCCTAAGAGTTTCGAGCCCAATATTTTCCACAATCGCATCAGGCCCTGCCAGAATAAGTTCTTTATCCTTTTGGTTATCCCAGTTGTAATAGTAGACAGCATCCCACCCATTTTCCATTGCAAGACTAAGAGTAGTCTTCCCTACTTGCCTTGGCCCCATGATAAAAGCCATTTGTCGACAAGTCTTTAAATGATTCTGAATGACTTCCCAGTATACACGCTTCATAAACATCACTTTATCTAATTTTCCAGCAGAAATCAAGGACCAAATAGGAGCCAACTCCGATTTGGTCCAGACCATTCCGGAATAGCCTCCTATTTGGTCCACATTATCACTCTGTAAACAAGTCGCTTACAGATTTTCACTACAAATTTCAAAAAAACACTAAACACCAACCCTTTGAGACAACCCAAGCCCAATTTGTGCCTATTCTCTAATGAAGAATTACACCTCGCTCCCTAAAAAATTTCTTGTACAATTTTCCCCCACAGATTGATAATGCCACCTATCTTGCAACGGAGATAAAATGCGTAAAATATGTCTCACACTCATCTGCATCGGCTTGTCATCGCTTTTATCTGCCAATACAATTCAAGCTGGCAAAGCCTTTTTCCAGACAAAAAACATCGATGGGAGCACAGGCACAACTGATGCAACCTATTATCCCCTCTTAGCAGCTCCAGATAAGATCAGTGTTACTACTACAGCGCAAAACCCAAGTGCCCTAGTCCCGCCATATCGCGTCCATTCTTGGTTGGGAGGTGCCATCCTTTGGGCTACGGGAGAGCTTGAATCAAGCCCTTCAGACGGCTACTTCGTTGCACGAGATGTCCCAGCTTCCAATGTTTGGCCAGCTGAGCTATTTCAACAAGCTCCTCTTATTGCAGACCCGATGATCTTGGAATACTTAGAAGCTCCTAATCAAATGGGATCTGACCCAACAAGCCGAGGCTTAAATCTCTGCTTCCCCTTCCCTTTTCTAGCACCCGATGCAACCTATGCGCCCTCCTGCCAAGCAAAGGACCCAACTTGGAAGACGGGCCCTCTACTACTTGAGACAGATTCTCAACTAAACATTTTGGTATTTCCATCTAAGACAGCTCCTGTAGATGGGACTGCGAGCGGTTCTGCTTGGAGTCCGAACTCTTTACTGGTCGACCGGATGGGAGACTGGGATGTTGATCTGATTTTTCAAGATCCAGATGACCCTTATGGAGCTCCAGATGCATCAAATCCAAATGGAAAAGGCTCTTATATTAAATGCACAGTTGTGCAGGGCTCTCCTTTCGTTTTTTATGAGTGCCGCGGAATAGAATTCATTGGTATTTCGAATCGGATGATTGGAGATAACTCTTCTGGATTAATCGCACCAGCAACAGCAGCTTCTGCTGTTCCTGGAGTAAGTAAAGTCAACTATGCACGCTTTGGGGGCAATCAGAACAACCCAGCCGTCTTTTCTGCAGGAACAACTCTCAACCCAGCAGGAATGCAAGATAACTTCACTACATGGGCTGTCTATTTCAAAAATGATATCGGCATCACCTTTACACCCGGTTCTGTCACAACACAGCCCCAAAACAGCTACCTTACACTGCCTAATACAACTGATCGCTTCTTCTTTGTAATGGCTGGCATACCAACCATTTTTGCCTATCCAACAACTGGGGCATCCTATGCGACAACCATTGGAGCGGCTGGTAACGACGTCGATGCCTATGCAAAAGAGCTAGGTAAATACGCTTTCAATTTTGTCACTGATACTAAGCTCTCCTATGCCGTTACCGATCTTACTTTTATGGAGTCAACTTTTGCACTGACGCTTGCAAATCCCTACAGTGATCCTTCCATGGTTGCAGCAGATAGCTCGATCATGTGTTTGATGCCTCACCACTATCAAGACCAGACATTTGATACAGGTCTTACTCCCACTGTTCTAGATCTCGATGGCTCTGCAGATTTCTCCGTAACCGGTGCAGCCAACCTTTTCTACTGGACGGTTCGTGGCAACCTCAAAGCAATCCTTGGAGATAGCTTCAAAACCAAGTATATTTTGACGAACTTCCTTCCCACAATGCCCCCACCATTTTGGACCGATCCAGTCACAACAAGCATTGATACTACTACAATTGGACAACTCCTTTTCGATAGCATCGACAATGAGTATGTCAATAATCTCTCTGATAAAGCTTTTGCTCCTTGGAATACTGCTTACTATGCACAAAATAAGGGGGTCTATGACGTAGGAAAAACTCTTGCCAAAGATGCAAAACAGTTAGGGCTTGTTCTAGAGTTTCTGCAAGGCTTTGAAGACAATGCAAAGACAAGTGATCCCTTTCACACATTTTTCTTCACAACGCTAATCGAACAGCAATACAACAACCGCACCAACCTCCCCGATCGCCCTGGAGCTTTTAATCCACCCGAGAGCAAAGCTAGAACCCAGTCCTTACGCGATACGCTCAAGTCTTCCATTATTGGAGATACCACAACTAACCCCCCACTTGCTGGTGTTGAAGGAGCTATTTCTCCCTATTTTGGAAAAGCCCCATCTGTCACACGTGGAGGCTATAACTTAAGCCATTACGCCTACTACGACCCAGTTGGCCACATCGTGATGCTCTATCCTTCGGCAGGAGATCCTGGAGACCGTGTCAGTCCAATCCCTTGGCCAGGACGGATCCAAAAACCGCCACTGCATGCAGGTCCAGGAGTCGTCTGGGAGTCTTTTGGAGTAGCCAACGCATTCAATGACCATCACTACCAGTATGCTTACTGGATAGGCGCAGCAGCCCTTGCTGGACTCTACGACGGTGCGTGGAACGCAACACCTGATGCAGGTAGTGGTTGGGCTGATAAATCCCAGTTTGGAGAGGCTATTGATCAGCTTGTCAAAGATATCGCCTACGACCCATCTATAGACTCTTCCTTCTTCAATAACGCCAGCATGACCTTTGCCAAGCTGAACTTTTTTGATCAGTGGGCAGGTCATGGCTGGGCAGATGGAATCCAAGCCACTATCGCTGGAGGCAATGCAGGGCACAACGAAAACTCAATCGGCGAGGCCCTTCAGGCGTACGGTTCGATCATTTTATGGGGCATGACAACGGGACGCAAAGAGATCGTTGATCTTGGCATCTATCTCTATACGACTACAGCCTACGCAATGGATTCTTATTTCTTCGATAAAAACCTCAATTACAAAAAAGGACAACCAGCTACAACAGCCTTTGTACCTACTACAACCAAAGTAGACTCTACTCACCCCGCAGGCTCTGCTTTTATCGACTTCACTATTCACAGCACAAGCGCTGGAATGCCTACCAGTAGTGGCACCCAGAAAATCGCACAAGCTGTCACCAACTACGCTACTGACTTTGGGCAAACCCCAGAAAATGTCAAACTCATTAATGCCTTCCCTAGCTCTTCTTGGTCACTTGTCTTCGGCCGCAATAAAAGCTATCTAGAGGCTTGGAATAGCTCGATGGATACCACAGCCTTTACCTCCACCATCTCCGCTGAAACAACAGACTCTGACTGTTGGAAAAGAGCCTTTGATGCCAATATGAACATGCTGCGCTCCTTAAGTGATCATGCGATCGCCTTTGGACAAACAGACCTCAGTGCTTCAGCCCCGACTCCCTATCAGTTCATGATCGACATCTTCACTAAGTGGGGTCCTACCCCACCATGGGGCAGCATCGGGGGAGCCTTTGTAGATCCCAGCCAGTCCATTAACGAGGTACTCCATTTTATGCACATCATTGACCACTATGGAACACCCGATTGGACGATCTACGGACATGCTACCCCAAGTTCTGATACCCTCATTTACACAGCCTCCTTTACCAAAGGAGGAACAACCACACTATTTGCATTTAATCCCACCCTTACAAGCGTAGATGCCCAGTTCTTTAAGATCGATGGCTCTACACCCGGAGGGATCCTTACAACCCCATTAACAGTGCCTCCCAAACGGTGGGCCAGTGCAACGGCACCTTAAAAAAGAGAAAACCATGAAAGCTCAGACACTTCTTGCTACAACCCTAATCGCATTTAGCACCCTTCAAGCAGAGGAGTGTGATCCTAGCTGCTGTCCAAATTGGTCCCTTTCTGTGAGCGCACTATTTTGGCAAGCACAAGAAGATGGCCTCGACTACATGATCAAAAATGAGTCTGGCCTCGCATTTGTCAATAACAATGGCAGTGTGAAACGGGTCGACCCAGACTGGGATTGGGGATTTCGTTTAGGGCTCGGCTACCGCTCGAATTGTGATATGGATTTCCGCCTTAACTGGACTTGGTTCTGTACAGACGGCACAGATTCTACCTCCGCTGATTTCCCAGCAGGCCTGTTCCATGTATGGACGATTCCAGGATCAAGTCTTACACCCGCCACACAAGCAAAAGCCAAATGGGATCTGAAGCTCAATATCATCGATCTTGAGATGGGCGCTCCCCTCTCTCCCACCTGCTACCTCGACATCAGACCCTTTATTGCCCTCTCGACAGCTTGGATCGACCAAAAGCTCAATATCGATTCTAGTGGGGGTGTAAGCACAGGCGGCGCAGCCCTTACCGTTCTAGACGATGCGATCCGCATGAAAAATGATTTCTGGGGCATCGGGCCCAAAATAGGACTCGATACAGACTGGTGTATCGGCTGTGGATTCAGCATCTTTGGAAATATCGATCTCTCTCTTCTCTACGGCCGCTTTGATATCGACCAAACAGAGAGCATCCTCTTTGAAAACCTTACCCCCGCCACCACCTATCTCGACCTAAAAAATGACAAGTTCTGGCTCTCTAGAGCCTCTCTCGACATCATCCTAGGAGTCAAATGGGAGTACTGGTTTTGCTGTGACAGCTACTACCTCAGCATCGATGCTGGATGGGAAAACCTCTTCTTCTTCGGCCAAAATCAGCTCAAGCGCTTTGTAGATGACTCCAACCCTGGGATTAATGTTCCCACAAGTGGAGACCTCTCTATCCAAGGGTTGACCCTCAGAGCCTCTTTCGGATTTTAGAGGCTCTAGCTAATTTATTGAGTAGGGAGAAATTCGTAATCCTCGTTATCGAAAACAGGCATATATCGGTAATAGAGACAAGATTGCTCTTTCGGCTTAACGCACAATCTCTAAACTTGATAACTTCTTGTTAATCATAGAGATACCCCTCTTTTCATCTTTACATCCCCTCCCAGTAAAACTATTTTTTTACAATGGGATGAGGTTTCTATCTCACGCATACAAAACCAATATCAAAAGTTTACTTTTATTTAAAAATTAGGTATAATTAAAAACAAAAAGACTAAAATATGACTATTTTCGAAATAACACCGAAAACATTTATTCCAAACGCCGCTTCACCCCGAGATCCAACCCCCTCCCCAAGCTCCACCCCAGCCACGGAAAAAGCTATTTCTGCTTTATCCTGCATTCCAAAAAACCAAGCCAGCTCGATAGAATTAGCCTCGCGAGTTCAATTAGCCACCTCTCCTGATGGAAGCTGGACTCCCCTACACCAAGCTTGTGTAGATCAAGACATCCCCCTTGCCACATACCACGCAAATAATAGCAAGCACTATCTAAACACACGCGACGAAGGAGGTATGACAGCCCTTCACTGGGCATGCCGAGCTGGCAACGAAACACTTACCAAAGTACTTCTAGAAGCTGGTGCTAATCCAAATAAACCCGATTCTGATGGACATACCCCACTCGATATAGCCTCTCGCTCAAATTCTTCTGAACTTACGATACTCCTTGTGCAAAGTGGCGCTCGACTAGAGGACTCTCTTCTTACTAGAGCCTGCTCTAATGAGGATTGCAAGCTCGCTCAAGCCCTAGTTGAAGCTGGAGTAAATGTTCATACTCCTGATGAATTTAACTTAACCCCCATTCAATGGGCACTTAGCAAAAAAAATCTCCCTCTTGCCACAATCCTCATAAAAGCTGGAGCTACAATCGAGAGCTCTTTATTTTTCGAAGCCTGCAAACAACGAAATTTTGAACTGATCGCATTGCTTGTCAAAAAAGGCATGGATATCAATATAAAAAATGGGGAGGGTTTTAGTCCTATCCACGTTGCTTGTGGAGAGGGCAATTATCTCCTTCTCCAACATCTTATAGCAAGTGGCGCAGACGTAAATCTAAATAGCTCTCCAACAGATCTTGGCGAAGAGGCAATGAGCCCTATCGATCTCATTGCTAAATCAGGCGATGCTCTTAGTCCAAATAATAGACAACGCTTCATCCGATCTGCACAGCTTCTTTTATGGAAAGGAGCTACTCTTTCTTCAAATTCTAGTCCAACGATTCAAGCAGCTTTGCGAGAAAACCGAAATCTTGTTCGACGCACCTCTCGGTTCCAACGCTTTCCATCTAGATCTTCTTAAGCACCTCTCCCACCACGCGTTTTTTCTTCTGGAAGAGACCGCTTTTCACTTGCGTGATTTCATACTCAATGGTAATACTAGCGTCACTAAAAAGAGTTAGGAACACATTGTGGAAACATTGTTCATAACTTATGGAGAAGGATGCTAACAAAGACACCAAAACAGTGCTGGGATGAGTTTGTGCAGTTCGTAGAAGACTGTTGCAGCGCAACAGAGTTTCAGAACTGGATTGCACCTGTAAAAGTGGCTCCTCAGTCGGATGAGGAACTGATTTTAGAAGTCCCTAACATCTTTGTCCAAGAGTACCTTCTCGAAAATTTCAAAGAGCATCTTGCAAATTTTCTTCCAACAAAAGCGAATGGCAAATTGGCTGTTTCTTTTGTTGTTACAACACCTAAGAAAAAAGCTACTCCGAAGCCTGTAGCTCAACCTACTAACGACGCAAACGAAAAGCAAAACTGTTCTCTTAATTCTCTGTATACGTTCGAGCATTTCATTGAAGGGCCTGCAAACCAATTCGTCAAATCAGCTGCATTTGGGATCGCAACACGTCCAGGCAAGTCTTACAATCCCCTTTTCATTCATGGGGGTGTAGGTCTTGGGAAAACGCATCTTCTGCATGCGATTGGCCATTATGTAAAACAACATCACAAACGCCAAAAAGTACACTGCATCACAACGGAAGGCTTCATCAACGACTTGGTCTACAACTTGCGTAACAAGTCGATGGACAAGATGAAGCGTTTCTATCGCTCTTTAGATGTACTCCTCGTCGATGATATCCAGTTCTTGCAAAGCCGTCTTAATTTTGAAGAAGAGTTCTGCAATATGTTTGAAGCTCTGATCAATCAAAATAAGCAAATAGTCATCACAAGTGACAAACCCCCTGGACAGCTGAAACTCTCCGAGCGGATGATTGCACGGATGGAGTGGGGTCTTGTTGCAAATGTCGGCATACCAGATGTTGAAACGCGCGTTGCAATCCTTCAACACAAAGCAGAGCAAAAGGGGCTAAAAATCCCACACAAGGTTGCCTTCTTTATTGCAGAGCGAATTTTCCATAACGTCAGACAGCTTGAAGGCGCCCTCAATCGCCTAGCAGCTTACAGCCGAATGATGGGGCTAGATGTGACAGAAGAAGTCGTGGAGAGCACGTTAAGTGAGCTTTTTCAAAAAGCGCCTAATAGACGAGTCTCTGTCGATAACATCCTGAAAAGTGTTGCAGTTATGTTCGGTGTTCGCGTCAGCGATCTTTGTGGCAGCTCTCGCGCTAAAAACATCGCATTCCCCCGCCAAGTCGCTATGTATCTCGCTAAAGAGCTCATTAATGACTCCCTCATGAAGCTAGCAGCCTCGTTTGGAGGGAAGACCCATTCTACTCTTCTCCACGCATGGAAGAAGATCTCTAATCAAGTGGTTAGCGATGAGACACTGCGCCGTCAGATCCAAATGGCCAGACGCAATCTAGAGAACTAGGCACTCTACGGCGTTGTTGCGTAATTATGACTGGAGGTCAAGGATTAAAGAGTCAAAAAAAATGTTTGAAGGTTGAAGAAAACATAAGTAGGCTAGGTAGCGACAAAACCAACCCGGAGCCTACTTATGAGTCGCAAAATTCGCAACTGG
>JAJFME010000023.1 GCA_021772375.1 Chlamydiota bacterium
CATTGAGAAGGCTGGCTCTTAATCTACTCAAGCAGGACAAAACAATAAAAGTAGGGGTTAGAGGAAAAAGACTAAGGGCAGGATGGGACTCAACCTATCTGGCAAAACTTATAGCTTAGATTTTAATGCGTATTCCCTGGAGATGAACTCAGTTTTATTGAGTCCAGAGATTGCATCAAAGATAAAAGGTCCTTACAACCGGCGGAACGTATATGGTGCAATCCTTTCTTATGGTCCTGTTTTGGATGCGAATCCTTATATGAAACCGCTCTATGAGGCAGCACTCGCTTATGCAACCCAAGGCAAAGCGCCTCTCTTAACCGAAGTTGGGATAGATCCAAAACAAGTTGATGAAAGGGCATGGATCTCTGTGTATCCCCGTTCTGATTCTGACGTGGCGCATTTAAATTTAAGGAAGGAGGTACATGTAAGATGAAAAACGGATGGACCGGCGGGCAGTATAGTTTGTATCGATTCTTTTTTGGGGCGTATCTCTTTATCCATTTTTTGCAGATTGTACCTTGGAGTGGGGAACTTTTTTCCAATCAGGGAATGTTTCCAGATAGCTATTTGAGTCCTTTGATGAAGCTATTTCCAAACGTCTTAGCACTCAACGACTCTCTTGTAGTCGCGATTTTTTTGAGCCTTTCCGGAATGATTGCAGCACTTTTTTTTATGATAGGGAAATGGGATCGGATCGCTGCTGTTTTGCTTTGGTATGTACTAGCTTGCTTTTTAGGTCGAAATCCCCTGATTGCCAACCCTTCCCTGCCTTTTGTTGGATGGTTACTGTTAGCTCATGTCCTACTGCCAAGGGCTCCTTATGGTTCTTGGGCCGCAAGAGGACGTATTGATCCAGTTGGAGGATGGGCTATGACACCATCTATTTTTCTTGCTGCTTGGATTGTTATGTCTATAGCCTATACATATAGTGGGGTCCTAAAGCTTAGTAGCCCATCATGGGTAGATGGCACAACGTTTTCTTACTTACTCTATAACCCCCTTGTGCGATGCAACGGATTCAGGGAGACTCTTATGGCCTTTCCATCGCAGCTTTTAAAAGCAATGACGTGGGGAGCTTTAGCTCTAGAAGTTCTTTTTGTGCTTCTCGTGATTTTTAAAAAGATGCGTCCGTGGGGCTGGTTTTTCATGCTATGTATGCATGTAGGGCTCTTATGCTTGATCAATTTTTCAGATTTGACTTTGGGAATGATCATGGTCCACTTCTTCACCTTTGATCCTGCTTGGATTAAACCTCGCCCAATTCAAGGTAAGTTGGCCGTTTTCTATGATGGTACCTGTGGGTTTTGCCATTCATTTGTTCGTTTTGTTCTCTCTGAAAACAAAACGAGGCAGGCTTTTCGGTTCGTGCCTTTGCAGAGTCTGTTTACTGGCGATGAAGTTCCCGATAGTCTTGTTGTTGAAGAGGGAGGGCGCTTGCTAGTTAAATCTGCAGCTGTTTTCCGAGTACTAGCTTCTCTTGGAGGAGTGTGGAAGATCTTTGCACATGTGCTTTCTTGTATTCCCGTTAAGCTCTCTGACTGGGTATATGACTGTATGGCTCGGATCAGACATCGTATATTCGCTAAGCCAAAAGGGACTTGTCCGATCATCCCCAAAGAGATGCGAGAGTTTTTCAGTGAATAGATAACTCTCTCTAGTATTTCAAGTGAGAAGTCCTACTCACATAAGATTCGAATCGCTATAATGCCGCCTCAGTAATCTGGGAGCGAACATTATATGACATCGATTTCTCTTTATTCTGCATTGGAGGGGATACATTCTGGACTGGGACTTTCCGAGGCAAAACGAGTCGAAGACTCTGTGATTGCGGGAAGGAATGCTTACTTCGGTGCAGTATTTCAGTTTTTTCAAGCAGAGAAGGCGATGAGTGTTTGTGGTAAAGCTCTTGAGGCTGCAAGCAGGGGGGCTATTCCTCTGAGCGCACGGTGTGTGGCCTATGTGGGTATTCCTTTAGTCGCACTTTTGAGCAAGTCAGGTATTCAAAATGTGACTGCTCGGCGAGTTGTGAACTTCATGCAGCAGCATATTGGCAATCTTTGTCACGTGATAGCCGCTGTATCTTCGATTGTAATGATCTATTTCGGACATGTGACCTTTGGAGTAGTGTCTCTTGTTGTCTTAAGCATGGGGCTTTTAAGTAGGACCGGTTTTGTTCCGGAGAAAGTGCGACAAGTAGTTCACTTGTCGAGTTTTCCCGTCTTGATTGGTACAAGCATTGTTTGTGGAGATCTTTTAGATAAGATTTATGCGGTTGCCTCGCTGGGGATTCTTGCGATGGATTTTTTTCGTCCCAAAAAGGTAGAGGGAGACGCTAAGATCAGGGCTGTAAAAGAGGGAGGCTTGAGTCCTCAACAGCTGGAGGCCCTTTTAGCCGGAAATGCGAAATGGGTGGTAAATAGAGGCTATGTGCATGTAGAGGCCATGCCCCCAATCCCTAATATAAAGATCCAGGAAATTGGAAAAGCTTTTGAAGAGATCGATTGGAAGATACATGTTGGAGCGCTCAGGAAGAAGCTATCTAAGGACGAGCGGTATCAAGAGCTATATGGAGACCCAACACTTAAAACAGATGCAGAGTTGATTCAATATATCCGTCGAGGTTTAAAGGTCTTTTTAGACTCGGTTGTAGATAGAGAAATATTGGCTGGTGAGCCGCGTGATTATGAGCTTTTGGAAAGCTATCTGAAAATTATAGCCGACTATTTGAAGAGAGAAACGAATCTCCTTGCGAAGGCTGATGCCCTTCTTCACTTGGCTGTTGAGGGTGAGTATTGTGGCCCTGGTAAGTTTGAAGTAGTAGAAAGCATTTATGCAGGTATTGTTGAGGAAATACCGAACCTTCCGTTTGGTCTAAAGGTGCGTATTAAACTGGAAAAGGACAGAAATACCAAGGTGCAAGCAGTCTACGCGGAGGCTATGGGCCTACAGAAGCGGGAAATGGGGAAGTACGCAGCGATTCATAAAATGATTGACCTGCAAGACAATCATACTTACAACATTTTTCTTAGTCTTGTTGCAGATGGACTAGGCGTGCGTAAAGGAGGAGCTGATAATGACACCCTTACAATTGTCTGTCCTTTCCAGCGAATGATCATTGCAAAGCTAACGGGTGGCGAGGTGACAAGGAAGTTCTGGGAGTTCCATGATCCGGTGGAGGTGATGCAAGAGAGCATCGGAACGAAAGCATGGCCAAGACATCTGTTCTATGGATGGTGGAAAGAGTGGGTGGAAAGACAGGACTTAAGTCAGGAGCAAAAACAAGACTTAATCGACGAAATGTCTCTATTTTGTTCTCTCTATGGAGTTAAGATGGAGTGTGCTGATAGAAAAATCGATCCTCGATTTATTCGAGCGATGCTTTATGATATGAGTATTTTGAAAGAGTTTCAGGGGAGCTAGTACATGACGAAAAGAGAGAAAGGAAAGCAGCGAATTAAAGAGATCTTAGGAGAAGATGTGAGCAAAGGGGTGATCGATCTATTCACTTCGATCTCTCCCGATTTTAAAAACTATGTGGTTGACTTCGCTTATGGAGAGCTGCATGCAAGACCAGGCTTATCTGATAAATTACAAGAATTTGCCATTGTGGCCTGCTTGATCGGACAAAGAAATAATGGACTGCCTCTAAGGGCGCATTTTCACGGAATGTTCAATGTTGGTTGGACAAAAGAGGAGGTCTTAGAAATGATCATGCTACTGATTGGGTATGCAGGATTTCCAGATGCTGTGGGTGCTCTTCTTACTTTGAAGGAAGTGATTGACGAGAGGTAGTAGGTCCGTCCCAGATAAAGAGCCTCTTGAATTTTTCACAAAAGTTGGCTCCCAAAATAAAGAAGCTTAGGACAAATGTGAGATCAGCAGATACTAGAAGGAAGTACCGAAAAGCCTCATTTTTTGGCATAATTCCTGGAAAATAAGCATCGAGATAGAGGGGCAATCCACTCATGAGTAGAACAGTTAATCCAAAATAATAGCGTCCTTTAGAAACAGGCGGAGGAATCCGTTTTTTTCGAAAAACTTTCCACACTTTGCTTTTGAGATAGAGGATGTGTGTTTTTCCAAGGAAAATGACAGCAAGAGCAATCATGATCTCAGGCCCTCCAACTGTCAGTGCTCCCATGAGTACGGTTGTAATACTAATCGGAAGATCTAATAAGGGGATTAAGAAACCAATCAGTGGAAGGAATAGACTCAGAAGAAGAAATGTCATTCCGGTGTAATATTTCCAGTCTTTCCTTTTTTGCAAAACGATTCTCCATTCACGACTACTTCTTGTAATTGCTGCTTTTGTAATTTGTGTGCAAGTGCTTTTGATTTTTTTGCCTAGAGCTTGTATGCTTTTGCAACTGTTTTCTAGGAGCATTCAATATGACCAGAGCAATCACACGAGTTGGAGTACTTTTATTTTTTTGGATATCTATTCCATTGCATTCAGATCAACTGCTCTCTTTAGAGGTTGCCAATATTTCTACGGGGCCTGTTGATGCATGGGTGTTGCCTGTAGAATTCTCTGACGATATTGATGAGGCTCAGTGTGGTCAAATTGCTCCGCTTTTAGTAGATAGGCAGTATCATGCATCTTTTGGTAAGTGTTATTTGCACATCGCAGAAAAACTATTGAACAACCAAGCCGTTCAGAATAGATCCATTATAAATATTGACTTCGATCCTAATTATCAGAACATCAAGATGCACTATATCTGTGTCTATCGAGATGGAGAGATTCTTGATAAGCTTGAGGGGGTTAGTCAGCAAGTTGCTCGAGCAGAGAAATTGGACGATTTGATTTATGGTGACAAGCACACCCTGACTCTTTTTCTTAAAGATATACGAGAAGGGGATATCTTAGAGCATGCCTATACAATAGAAGACAATTCCTCTGAGCTTTTCAGCTACGTCCAAGGAGGACTCCATTTAAGGGGAAATGCCTATATTAAGAAGATATCGCATAGGCTAATTGCGGATAAAAATTTAGAAATCGGTTTCAAAAACCATGGAATAGACACCGAACCTTGCGTGCAAGACCTGGATGATCGTTTAAATGAGTGGACATGGGAATTCGAAGATATCGAGCCAATCACAAGAGAGTCGCATCAGCCTAGCTGGTTCAATAATCACTCTTACGTGCAGGTCTCGTCTTTTAAAAGCTGGGCTGATGTTGCGCAATTTTACAGGAAATACTATGAAGTACCATCTGATTATAGTCAGGAGCTTCTCGATCAAGTGAACTCGTGGAAGCTACTATATCCAGACAAAGAAGGGCAAATACTAGCTGCTATTCGATTTGTTCAAAATGAAATCCGCTATCTATCTTTACATGAGGGGGTAGGAGCTTTTGCACCTCACCACCCCAATGAGGTCTTCTCGAGACGTTATGGAGATTGCAAAGACCAAACAGTTCTTCTTGTAACCCTGTTAAATTTGTTAGGTGTTGAAGCGCATTCTGCAGTTGTAAATACGATTCAAAAACATGTTGTGAAGGACCTTCTCCCCTCAACATCCTTTAATCATGTGATTGTGCATTTCAAATTTCAGGAGAAGTCATTTTTTGTAGATCCGACTTATACAAATCAAGGGGGAGGGCTGTCCGGGTTACATGTAAAACCTTATGGATATGCGCTAGTTCTTACAGAAGACTGTCATGAACTGACTAAAGTTCCAGTTTCGAAAGGGCAAAGCAAACATCAAAAGATATACAACTACACGATTGATTTAGCCAAAGGATTGGGTCAAGTGGAAGTGATATCGACTCGAATAGGAACTGCTGCAAGCAGCTACCGCAATAGCCTTCAAGCCATCAGTCTAAATGATCGCCTTGAAAGACATGCTAAGCTTTATGGCTTTTTGGAATATATCCAACCGCCTACTATTGAAGATTGTTTAGAAGAAAACACGATCATAGAGAACTCTTCATTTTTGATAGAAAAGCTGGACGCGGATCATATTGTTTACCCGACACTCATCCAAAGCTATATTCCAATAAAATTAGATCTTAATCGGACAAGCCCTTATGCAATTCATTTTCCTATCGAGCTAGAAGAAATTGTCGACATACAGCTAAAAGTGGATCCACCAGATCCAGAGGGTTATTTCGATGCGATAGAGGAAAAAATAGTCTCTTTCAAAAATGCGTCTATTGAATATACGGTAGAGCAGATAAAAATCAGCCCTACGCACTTCAAGTTCATAGCAAACTACAAAACACTAAGCGACTCCATTTCACCAGAAGATCTTATAGAAGTAGAAGATCAGCTAGAAGTTCTTAAAAGCGCATTCAAGGTCTTTGATCAGTTGCTCTAGAAGTATTGATACCGGGGGCAGGTTTTTTTCTTTCAGCAAAAGAGCTCTCTCGATACGATGTGGAGTATGGTAAAAAAATCCTTGGTAGCCCTTTTTTTCGTCGCAGCTCTACTGATTTGTGCACAGATTTTTTTCCGCCCTATTCTTCTTACCAACTTATTGCTCAGTCAACTCCTTTCTATTCTATACTTGTGGAGCCCTGGTTTTGTGGCGCTATTTTTTGCGCGTAAGGAAGGGATAAAACTGCCTATCTTCGCCAAGCCTAAAAGAACCTGTTACCAGATTTTCTTCTATTCTTTTGCCATTGCACTCACGGCTTTTCTGCTTTTGATATTGTTTGGAGGAGCAGCTCCTCCTAATGCAGCCTTTTTAGATCAGCCACTTGTTGGTATCATTGGTTATGGGTTGTTGTTTTTCTTTACGGGGTACCTCCTTCTTCTGGTGCTATTTAGCCTGTTCTTTATTGGAGGAGAGCTCTACTGGCGTGGATATTTATGGGAAAAGTTCAAAGAGAAACCTCCTCTTAAAGCGATTTGGATGACTGCGCTGATTTGGAGTCTATTTCAGCTTCCGTATACTTTTCTGATCCTTTCTTATCACGCTCCTGGGATCACTTCTATTATTTTCAATGGCCTACTTATGGTTGCATTGTTCTTCGCTTTTACTCCGGCGCTTACCTATTTTCGGGTGAAATGTGGGTCTATCTTTGCCTCTACACTGTTTTATGCTTCAATTTCAGCCGCCTTTGGCTATTTTATGGTGTTATTCCCATTCATTCAGAAGCGTAGTCTAGCAATGTATGGAGGCTTTACTATTCTTGGACTTGTTGCTTTTTCTCTTATCTTTAAGCTTTATTCAACAGAAACTTGGAAAAAACTTAAACAAGAATAACTCATTTTCAATGAGTTAGAATAAAGCCCTCTTGTTTCATAAAAATTTTATTTTAAAAAATATTTTGATGGTCTAAACAAGGGATAGAACTACACATCCTCTGGAGGGGAGTATTATGAGAACACTTGACATTGTTGCTGCTGTTCTTCTCGTTATTGGCGGGTTGAATTGGGGATTGATCGGCTTTTTCGACCTCAATCTAATTGGAATGATTTTTGGAGAAATGTCTGCATTCACTCGTTTGGTCTACTGTCTAGTAGGCGTAAGCGGTCTGTACTACATTTTTCAGTGGAAAGCGATCCAGCTACGCGGAAAAAAGAAGTAAGTTTGATTCGAGGCGCTTTTAAGGAAGTGCCTCATTTTTCTAGCAGGAAGTCTATGGCTTTCTTTGCTATTTTTTCTGGAATTTCATAATCAATCATATGTCCCATCCCTTTGAAGATATGCATCTTGTTATTTGGGATCTTTTCACACATCTCTTCAGCACAATAGGGTGGGGTGTCAATATCCCTTTCTCCAACTAGTAGGAGAAGTTCTTGGGGTATTTTTTCGATCTCTTTTGAAAGGTCCGTTTCCAAAAGAGCTGAGGCCTGACCCATCAACCCTTCTGGCGTCTGGGGGTGGAGATATTGTCAAAAGTTGTGGATTGGCTTTGAACGCATCCTTTCATTTTTCTAAGCTACCTGTTGTTTTTTGTTCACTTCTTCACCATCTTTAAATGTCACTCCAGCCACAATCTTTTCCAATAATGCAAAGCCCTTTA
>JAJFME010000024.1 GCA_021772375.1 Chlamydiota bacterium
AGGAATGGAGGGAGGACTACAATAATAACCGACCTCACAGTGCTCTTGGATATCTGACACCAAATGAATATCTAAGGAGCAAAACAGAAGGAAAACAGGAAAAAGTCTACTTATGAATGGGCGAAATATGGGGGCAGGTCACTTGCGCGATTACAGCAATTGGAATTTGCGGAGCCGCCTGTGCGAAAATTGAAGCTTTTTACTCACTGTACCATCCTAGCCACCACACCAACCCTTCTAGCCTATCCTCAACATAATGTACCACAGGTATCGTTTCAAGTGGTGAATCAGAGACCGAAACAGTCTCTTCCAACCCCTCAAACCGTGAGCTGGTTAGGAGACTGGTGGTGGGGGAGTGAGGAGCAAGAAGAGCAATGGGTACGCCCCAATACGTATGATGAGATCATCCAGATGCTCGAGGACTTAGAGTCTGGTGAGCTAGAGAGAAGATACTCGCCGATGCAGTTGGAGAGGATAAATGATTACATAGCCACTCTTGCAAAAGAGGGGATTCTTCCCAACGAGTTTCAAGAAGAGTGCGAGCTTGAAGAAGACACGTATGATCTGATGTATGGGGAGGACAGCGCATTTCAGCTAACGCGCTATCTGGAAAACAGCCATGAGTACATGATCATCCCAGCTGTTCTCAACGGTTACTCGGGCTACGACATCATACAGTGCGGGAAGATCAGCAAGGCTTGGAAGAAGACCAAAAAGTTCTGCAAGAAACACAAAAAAGCCATAATTATAGGGGCTGTAGTGGTTGTAGTAGCGACAGTCGTTGTTGTAGCGGTCGTAGCTGCATCTTCTGCAGGTGCAGCTACAGCGGCCGCAGGAGCTGCTGGAGCAGCCGCTGGGGCTGGTTCAAGGTCTTCAGATTCCGGTCATTCTGAATCAAAAAAATCAGAATCAAAAGAAGAGTCTCCACCTGTCTCTGCAGCTCCAAAAGAAACATTGCCTCCTGTTGATACAAATGAAGCTCCCATCATGAAAGCAGCCTTAGATGAACATGTTGCTTCTTTTAAAGAATTTCTCGTTGAGGATAAGGCTGCTCAGGAAGCAACGGGCTCCAAGGGGTGGGATGAGATGTCCTTTGGTGAAAAGGCCAGAGAGGTTGGAGCAAACGTTGCCCACAAAGCGCTGGATGAAGTCACAGATCTAGTAAAAGTATTCCCACAGCTCTGCGAAGAAGTGAAAGGACTAGGGGATAGATTCTTGCTAGACAGTCTTAAGTTGCCAGCTTCTGGAGAGCCAGTAAGCCCCATAGAAAATCATGGAAATCTAGTCGCTAAGGGTCATGAAGTAATCGATAACGTCTTCTCAACAGATCAAGCAGAGCTTTTCACAGCAGAAGCTAGAGCAAATGACCCTATGAATAATTTTGCTATTGGCATGCTGCCTCTTCCAGGGGGAATTCCTAAGCTCTTCTCTAACACAAGCAATTTAATTAGAGCTGGTAACGCTATAGATAGAGCTGGATTTACGCGAGTAGGAAGAGGTTTAATGAAGCACGGATATAGAGAAGGAAGCCTTTTTCCGAAACCCTTAGGTACCCCAGCACAAATAAATCAACAGGGAGAGGCGTTTTTGAAGGAGATTTTACATGATCCCAAGAGAACTATTTTAAAAAATAATAGAGGTGGAATAGAAATCTATTCGCAAAGTGGCAGAGGAGCATATTTTAGAGAGGATGGAACTTTCAGAGGATTTATAGAGTATGGTCATAAATAAAGGGTTTTGCACGAAAATTTTAGGAGACATTGATCTTGAAGGAATGGTTATTCTGGTCTGTTATGATGACCAGGTAATCGCTGAGATCAATTACGAAAAGGGCATAGACAATATGGAAATGGAAATTGTCTCTTCTCAAGAAGGATTTCCCAAACGAATTTTCTCTCTAGATGGTTTTTTCAAAATATTAGAAGAAGCAAAACAGTTAGCAATAAAGTGCGCTAAAGAAGATGAAGAAAGAGCAAACGAGTAAAGTGATCTTATGAGAATATTCAACCGACCCCCTAAAGCAAAGGGCTTTGTATTAACCCGAGCTATAAACAGGTGACTCAAGCAGCATAAAGAACCGCTGGGGCCTGAAACAAATTTCTGATTGTTTTAGGCTCCTTCTGAGGCTTTGCCAACACTGACCTGACATGTCTTGCCAACTCCTCTTGATTTTTCGACATCTTCCTTCGGTGAGTTCGCCCTTTCACCGCATTATTTAAATATTCATCCGGATTATATTCGGGAGCATATGGAGGAAGAAAAAACAGTTCGATCTTATCCTTGTGTTTGGCGATCCATGCTTGGACTTTTTTCCCATGATGCAATTTGAGATTATCCAATATAAGGAAGATTTTTCTGTCTTGTTTCTGGATCAATCGCCGTAAGAACTTCAAGAAAACCGAAATATTGAAACTCCCATCGTAAACCATAAATCGCAGCGCACCTCTGTTTGTGATGGTCGATATCATGTTCACAGCAAAACGTCGTCCTGGTTGCTTCAGTACGGGTGTTTTCCCTTTTGGCGCATAACTCGTACTCACTTGACAGTCGGAGCGTATACCGCTCTCAGCTCCCCAGTGAATTTCAGCATTTTCTGCTTTTGCTTGAGCGGCGATAGCTGGGTATTCTTCTTTAAGCCATCGAGTGATTTTCTCTGGATTTTGTGTGTATGATCTACGGAGAGGTCTCTGGGCTGTATATCCCCAACGTTTAAGATATTTACCTATCGTAGCGATGTGCAGTTTGACTCCGAAACACTGGTGGATCAGATGCTGCACAGCTTCTCTAGTCCATAGAGCAAAAGGCATTTTCAATTGGTCTGGACATCGATCCGTTATAAATCGTTGAATAATCTTGCATTGAGCGGGAGATAGGGCTGCGCGGTCTCCTTTTTTCGGTCCCCGGCGCTTTTTGACAATTGCTTGTTCCCCGTGCAGGCTAACCGCTGTCAGCCATTTGTAAACCGTCCATCTTGCTACGCCAAGGATATCTGCGACTTCCCTTACCGGTTTACGATTTACATTAACCAATCTAATAGCTCTTTTTCTGAGAGCTTCTTGAGCATCCTGAGAGAGTTTTCTAGCGTCGCCTAACTGCATGTGATGCATGCATCAACCATCAAGCATTTTTTGTCACCTGTTTGTAGCTCGGGTTAATAGTAACTTTTCATAAGCCCGATGCCAGAGGAGCTATGCAGGCTGTAGTCATAGAAAAAACGGTTTCTGTATCAACATCAGCAATACCTCTTGGGGATAAGCAGATTTTTCTTGGTGAAGAGAAGGACTGCGTGGAGAAAGGCGATACTGACCGCATATGGAAACAGCTCCGAGAAGGAAATTATGTTGTCCAGATCAGCAAGGGATCCGTTGGAGACAGAATACAATTGTTTCCTAAATCATCAAGTGCTTAATCACCCCTCTTGAACATTCCAAGGCTTTCTCTGAAGGAGTCGCAGGCCATTGAAGACGACGAGGAGCGAGGCTCCCGTGTCGGCTGCGATGGCCATCCAAAGCGTCGCCCATCCAAATAGAGCTAGGAAGATAAAGAGCGCTTTGATTCCTAGAGCAAAAGAGATATTGTGCTTGATGATTTTGAGTGTTCGCCTGGCATGACCGATCAGCCAGGGGATTAGAGAAAGATCATCGGTCATGAGAACGATATCAGCTGTCTCAAAGGCAGCATCTGTTCCCATAGCGCCCATTGCAATACCGAATGAACTTGCAGCCATTGCGGGAGCGTCATTGACACCATCTCCAACCATTGCAATGGTTTTGTGAGAGCTTTTCAGCTTTTCAATGGCATTGACTTTATCCTCAGGGAGGAGTTCAGCAAAGAAGTTTTCGATGCCAACGTCTCTTGCTAGGTTTTCGGCTGTTTTTTGGTTGTCACCTGTGAGCATGACAAGGCTTTTTACCCCTCGGTCTTTGATCGCTGCAAGAATTTCTCGGATGTAGGGACGGGGCTTATCAGCTACGCTTAGTACACCACAGATGTGGGTAAAGTCTCCAATTGCTACTACGGAGTGTCCAGCATCTTCGAGTTCAACGGCTGCTTCGTGAGCGTCGGGGCTCTCTTTTCTATTATGCTCATGCATGAAGCGGTGGCTGCCGATCCAAAATCGTTTGCCATCGATATTTCCCTCGGCGCCAAGGCCTTTGAAGATTTGAAAATCGTCTGCGGGAGAAGGGGAGATCCCCCTTTTTTCTGCCTCTTCCAAAATGGCACGTGCAAGGGGATGTTCACTTGGCTTCTCAAGCCTTGCTGCGATCTCTAAGAGCTCATCTTCTGTATGGTTATTGAGAGGGATAATTCGTTGGACTTGGGGCTTGCCGATGGTAACAGTTCCTGTTTTATCAAAGGCAATCGCATCGAGTTTGCCAGCAGCTTCTAGGTAGACTCCTCCTTTGATGAGCACACCTGATCTAGCAGCTGCTGTAAGGGCTGAGACAACGCTAACGGGGGTAGAGATGACAAGGGCGCAAGGACATGCGATCACGAGCATCACAAGTCCTCTGTAGATCCACTCTAGCCAATTTTCTCCAAAGAAAAGAGGGGGCGCAATGGCTACGACAAAAGCCAAGCACATCATGAAAGGGGTGTAAACTCGAGAAAAGCGATCTACCCATTGCTCGCTTTGCGCTCTTCTTGTTCGAGCTTCTTGGACCATTTGGATGATCCGAGCAAGAGTTGTGTCATTGGCTCCCTTAGTAATTTGTACTTCAAGGGCGCCATCTTGGTTAATCGTTCCTGCAAAGACAGGATCTCCTGGATTTTTTGATACAGGCATTGACTCACCTGTAATAGGAGCCTGGTTAATCGACGAGCTTCCCTTTGTCACTTCGCCATCTAGGGGGACTTTTTCTCCAGGGCGAACCAGAACACTTTCTCCAACGAGGACGTCTTCTACTTTCCGTTCAACGAAGTCTCCATCTACCATAACGCGAGCTAAGGGTGGTGAGAGATCCAGGAGAGCTCCAATGGCCTTGCGAGCTCGATCGACGCTCCAGCTTTCTAGTAGAAGAGCCAAGGAGAATAGAAAGGCTACTGCAGCCCCTTCAAACATCTGTCCAATGAAGATCGAACCTGTGACAGCCACAAACATGAGGACATTCATATCGGGACTTAGCCGTTTGAAGCTTGCAAAAGCTTTTGGAGCAACAAACCACCCACCGGTAACGATTGCAGAAAGGTAGAAAAGCATTACAGGCAAAGGTGGAAAATCGTAGCTTGGTTCTAACCCTCCTACGTCGCTAAACCTTGTTGGACCGATCAAGTGGAGGATGAAGCCGATGATAAGAAAAACTCCACTAGCAGTACATAGGATAAGCCGTCCATATTTTTGCCAGAAAGTCTGATTTTCGATCACCTCTTTCCCTTGATAGAGAGTGGCTTGCATGCCGGTAGAGTGGATCAGCTTGAGGATCTTATCGGGGTTTGTCTCTTTGGGGTCGAAGGTGACATCCATTTGCCTATTCAGCACATCGAAGTCTAAACGATCGATTCCAGGTTTTCCTTTTAGGGCTCTGTTCAGCAGATTGCACTCTTCTGAGCAGTCGAGTTCTTGTATCTTGAAAGTTTTTCTATCCATAGACGTATACTAAAAAAAAGTTTAGGCTAGAGTCAATACTTATAAAATTCTATCATAAAGAGCTTATGGAAAGTCATATTTTAGATTCAGTAGAAGAGGGGATTCGCGCCATTCAATGTTTGCGCGATCCGGAAGCTATCGCGTTCATCAAAAATGCAGCTCATTTGATTGCTGATTGCTTTGAGAGGCGAGGAAAGCTTATCATAGCTGGGAATGGTGGAAGCTTATGCGATGCAATGCATTTTGCAGAGGAGCTCACAGGGGTTTTTCGTCACGAGAGAAGAGCTCTTCCGGCTATTGCTCTATCATGTCCTGGACATTTGACCTGTACAGCTAACGACTTAGGGTTCGACGGAGTTTTTGCCCGAGGAGTGGAAGCCTATGGACATTCGGGAGACATTTTTGTAGCCCTCACTACTAGTGGTAATTCTTCCAATATACTAGAAGCTGTTACTACCGCCAAAGAAAAAGAGCTCAAGGTGATCTCCTTCTTAGGCAAGACAGGCGGGAAGATGAAAGGACTTTCAGATCTCGAGTGGTGTGTTGACGGGTTTAAATATTCGGATAGGGTTCAAGAAGCCCACATGGCAGCGATCCATATCATTATTGAAATGGTAGAGAGAAAATTGTTTCATGACAATTGAGACACATATCCTCAAAATAATTGAAGGGAAAAAATCTGCCCCTATCACCCGGACCATTCTTGGCATAATGAGTCAATGCTACCGAGTGGGGGTTGCTTTACGTCATTTTGCCTATGATGCATTCCTTCCAGCGACAAAACTCCCTCTTCCAGTTATAAGTATCGGAAATATTGTAGCCGGAGGAAGCGGGAAAACTCCTCTAGTTCACTACTTAACCGAAGCGTTAGGACAGAGTCATACAGCTATCCTCTCTAGAGGTTATCGACGTAAAAAAAAGGGGACTCTACTTGTTAAAGAATCTACTACAGTCCAAGAGAGTGGGGATGAACCCTATCTCCTAGCAAGAAAGCTGCCTAAGGCGAAAGTAATTGTAGGGGCGAATCGGGCCTTTTCAGGTTGTCTAGCGAAAGAATTAGAAGCGAAAGTTCTTATTCTAGATGATGGGATGCAACATCGTCGTCTGCATCGCGATATTGAAATTGGCGTCATGGATGCAGGAGACCTTTTTGGAAAAGGACACTATTTACCTCTTGGTTTCCTGCGAGACAGTCCTAAAAGGCTGGCAAAGGTAGACTTGATCGTCTTAAATGGCGTAGAAGATGAAGCGCATCTTGCGAAGATCACTCCACTGATTCGGCGTTATAGCCAAGCTCCCATCACTGTTATGCGTACAGTAATTACAAACAGCACAGAGGTAGCTAGTAAAAAAGTCGCCTCTTTTTGTGCAATCGGAGCTCCCTCCCGTTTCACAAAGGTACTCAAAAGCCTCGGTTGTGATATTGTCTTAAAAGAAGAGAAACCCGACCACACACCCTTTGGAGTGGACGAGTTGGAACAATTTGCAAATCGGGCGAAAGACAAAGGGGCTGAAGTGGTTGTCTGTACAGAAAAAGACGCTGTGAAATTGCCGCAGCAGCTCCGTCTTTCGCTTCCCCTTATCCCCTTGAAGATGGCGCTGACCCCCATCAAGGGAGAAGAATATTTAGAAACGGTTATAAAAAAGGTGCAGCAATGAGCAAAGATTTTGAAGTCACCCTCCCTAAACTTGGCGAAAGTATCATGAACGCCACCATTGTCCAATGGTTCAAAGGCGAGGGAGAGGCCATCCAAAAAGATGAACCCTTGCTTGAGGTTGCTACAGACAAAGTCAATAGCGAAATCCCTTCTCCTGTGTCTGGCGTTGTGAAAAAGATCCATGCGCAACCTGATGAAGAACTCAATGTAGGTGATCCTCTTGCAGTTATTGCTCAGGAAGGTGCTGTGGAAACAGCTCCTAAGGAAGCTCCCAAAGAACAAAAAGCTGCACAAGAAACAACAGGTTCTGATCAAAAGGACTACTATTCACCCGCTCTTTTACGCTTGGCACGTGAGCACAATGTCTCCTTTAGCGATTTAGAGAAAATAACTGGAACGGGTTCTGGTGGACGAGTCTCGAAAAAAGACCTTGAGGCGTATGTGGCTAAGAAAGACAAGCCCTGCCCTCTAGATCAGCCTGCTCCAACCGGAGAAGAGCACATCAAGATGACTGGGATGCGTAAAGCGATTGCAGAAAACATGGTGCGTTCTTTTTACGAAGCTCCCCATGCATCTCTTATGATCGAAGTTGATGTGACTGATACGATGACGCTCATCAAAAACGAAAAAGAAGCCTTCTTAAGCAAGCATGGTGCAAAACTCACCATCACTACTTTTGTAGCAAGAGCCATTGCCCGCGCCCTTCAAGAATACCCCTTACTTAACGCATCACTGAGAAACGACACTATCGTTGTCAAGCGATTCGTTAACTTGGGGATAGCAGTTAGTGTTGAGCAAGGGATCATGGTCCCTGTCATCAAAGGATGTCAAAAAATGAACCTACCAGAAATTGCAAAAGCAGTAGGGGAGTTTGCACAAAAAGCACGGACTAATACTCTCGACCCAAATGATGTAAAAGATGGAACTGTCACGATGACTAACTTTGGCATGTCGGGAGTAAAAATAGGGATCCCTATCCTTCGCTATCCAGAAGTTGCGATCGTAGGTATAGGGGGAATTTCTAAAACAGTCGCTGTATTAGATGACGACACCTTCGGTGTTCGCCAGATGATGCATGTCTCACTTACCTTTGATCACCGTGTCATCGACGGCATGTATGGATGTGGCTTCCTTAGTTCACTTAAAAAACATTTGGAGCAAGATCTAGAAACAAATGCCTAGGCCAATGCTTAGGCCGCTAATGGATAAATCGCCTTGATTGTTCACGAACTTGGCGGTCATTTGATCATCAACAAAGTAGGGGAGTTGATTCTGCCCGTAGAGAAGGTAGGCTTCCCAACCAATCCGAGCATAGAGCTCTGCAGTGCAGTTGATGCAATAGCGGAAATCTAGCCCTAAGGCCATCTCTAGAATCTTACGTGTTTGATAGAATTTATCGATCAACTTGAACTGGGTGTCACCAGTGGAGATCATTTCGTCTTGATGTATGTAGAGCATACCAAGTGAAAGTGTGCATCCACCTCTGGCGAACATCCCCACCCAGTCAGTAAAATGCCAAAGTGTTTCCATACCGAAATTGGGGCCGCCTCCCCAAAACTTATTCTTCATGGAAAAGAACTCTCCTCCTCCAGGAAATAGCGTTCCTCCCTGATAGTTCACTTTAAGCTTGTGGCGGATTTCAGAATAGCGCAAGCCCCAAAACGGCCAGAGTTTCAAACAATGAGAAACTGCCCAGCATCTTGTGAGGTTCAGATCGAGCAGCCCCATATGCAAACGCCACAAATTGTCGACATGATCTACAAATCCTCCAGGATTAAAGGCAGGTTGCCCCCATGTAGGGGAAAATTCCTTGTCTGATCTGTTGTCTGATATACGAGAGTGATAGTGAAAAAACTGCGCCCAAAGTTGCCAGTTGTCGTGGTGGAGGTCTATCCCTACTCGAGCTCGAGCTCCAAAACGGTTGTTAAAATCAGGGTTTTGCACCTTGCCATCTACCATTGCATAAGAAACGCCATTTTCTCTGGCTTGAAAGTAGAGTGCATCTACTTGGACAATATAGGCGGGGGAGTCCATAGGGGGCAGTTATTCCCGAGGAGCTAAGGAAGGTTTTTTTTCAGGCATTTCATAAGGCCAGCAGGCATCGGTGATAAAGGCTGCAAAGATATAGAGTGTCTTTCGATCAATTACACCTTCCTTAATCACATTGACGTGCCAGTAATAATCTCCTCCAGGAGTGTATTGCCGACGGAACACAGCGATAGGAAGTCGCTGATTTTCATAATCCACAATGTTTACGCTGGCTTTGCCTTGATCGATAAAAGCTACTGCATAAGGAGTCTCAGAGTCATCGTGAAAGAGGTATTTTCCAGAAGCTGTGGTGGAAAAATCTCCTTGAATGTAGTTGAGTCGGACCTCAGTAGAGTCGAAAATATCAATTTCTTTCATTGAGTTTAGCAAAGATCCCATAGAGAGAAGACGTGCTTTGCCGCTTGCATATACTCCATTTTCATTACAAAGAGACCAGGTAGTAGGTAGATGGAGCCACTCCTTTTCTACTGTTGCGAGGTACTGTTCGTTAGAATAGATGTCATAGTGAGTCGACAACCAGTAGCTACGAGGCTGGATGATAAACTCGTGGCTTGCGCAAGCAAAGTTGCAAACAAGAAGAAGTAGTAGAATGAATCTATGCATAGTGCCTCTCTGTTAAAGAGGCACAAAGTTAAAGCTTTATAGATTTTGGTTCAAGGATTCATCGGGCAAGCGCCTTGTGTCTTTAATTACTTCTCTAGAGAGCCCTGCGACCCCGATCATATTTGTGAGGAGCATCAGAGAAAAAGAAATATCAGCTAAGAGCCAGACATGAGACACTTCACAAAATGCACCGAAAGGAACCATCGCAATAAAAAATAATCGGAATCGCTTGATCCAACCATCACCCAAAAGATAACCAATTGCCCGTTCCGAGCAATTCGCCCAAGCTAAGATCGTTGTATAAGAAAACAGCAGGAGCGATAGAGTCACAATGTGACCGCCGATGTGGCTGCCCAACCCTTTTGTAAAAGCGGCTGTTACCATGTTGGTGCTTTGCAGATCACTTTGCGACATGCCTGTTACCATAATAACAAGTCCTGTCATGGTGCAGACAATCATTACCAAAACAGGCGTAATGAGAGTGACAATTCCATTAGAGATAGGATCTTTAGATTGTGTGCTAGACTGCAGAATAGGGGCAATCCCTGTTCCTGCATCTGTTGCGAAAATTCCCCGATCAAAACCAGAAGAAATTGTCTTCATTATTCCATAGCCCATGGATCCGCCTAAAAGGGCAGAAGGAGCAAAAGCTTCTATGAAAATCTGTTTCAGTGCCGGGAGAAGCATTTCAGAATGGATCCCGAGAATCAAAAGCGCTGTTGAAAAGTAGACAAGCGCCATGACTGGAACAACAGAGGCTGCTAGCTTGGCAAATCTCTGTATCCCACCAAGAAGGACAAGCCCTACGAAAAACGTCATAGTAAGGGCTGTTGCGATTGCAGGTATCCCGAGTTCTTGCATAGGGAGCATGATCGAATTTACCTGAGTGAAGTTTCCCGCTGTAAGTCCCCCTAACAAGGCGAATATGGCATAGATTGCTCCAAATTTCTTTAGATTAAGTCCTTTAGCCAGGTAGTACATTGGACCGCCGACACGCTCTCCTTGAGCATTTTGTTCCCGGTATTTTACTCCCAGGACACAGCTTGCATACTGGATTGCAGCTCCTAAAAATGCTATGACCCACATCCAAATAAGGGCGCCCGGTCCTCCTGTGGCGATAGCAATCGCCATACCAGAGATATTCCCTGTTCCGAAGTTGCCAGCCAATACAGCGGCTACTGCTTGGTAGTGGGTGATGCCATCTCCTTCAGGGGTCTTATCGAATAATTTTTTTAAGCTCTCTTTCAATTTAGAAAATTGAATAAATCGCAGCCTGACCGTCAGATAGATTCCCAGTAAAAGGATAGAGGGGAAGATAACAAAAAAAGTGAAACTGTCGCTGATGAGGCTAAGGGCTGTTGTAATAGACATAGGGAGTCAATATAGAGCAGTCATCAAAAAATAGAAAGTTAAAACAATTTTATAAAAAAATAATTACATTTAGCGTTATTACTCAAGTGTTTATAATATTTAAAAAACAGGTAAAAAGAGGTGTTTTGATATGAATTTAGTTTTTACGCAAAATGTAACTCCACAGGAGCTTTTTACGCATTTGTCTCAAGATGGATTCAACAAGCGAATTCAAGTCAGTAAAGATGCTGACATGTTTCAAGTTACGGAAAGCGCCAAATCTGGCAACAGTGCAGTTAAGAGTTGGCGCTATCTGACAGGACAAAAGAAAGAGATTGTTGCAAGTAATCTTGCCGGCGTTGTGAAATGCTTTGCTAAAGAAGCTGCAATAAATAAAGAATACAACGTTCCAGTTATCCGTAGAAATTTGGCTCAAATAGAAGCGAGTATCGTTCGCAGCACAAACGCTAAGACTGAAAGAGCTATCAGAAACAGCTTCAAACAGATGAGGGCATCCTTGAGCGAAGCTACGCTAAAAGCGGATGAGATTATGAAATTCTTCAAAGAGCTATCAGTTGCTAGCATAGAAAAGGAGATGGAACTACTAAGCGAGCCGGGTTCTAGGAAGAAAGACTTTCTACAAAGAATGATCACAACTGTTACTAACTTTAGAGGCGAGGCTATCAAAAATGTAATTATTGCTAATAGAACTCCCATTGAAGAGGCTATTAACAGCGCAGCTCAATCGCTTAAGAACGCTAGTGCATTGATGAAAGAAGATCAAGTTGAGCGGAAGGGAGAGTTTGCTCAAAGTCTTCTAACAAAGATCTGCGAAAATGCTACCTTGATCCGTAAGAGACGACTAAATACAGATCGCATCATTGCGAATCTGGACAAGATCCAGGGACAATTGACACAAGACCAATCTACTGCTCGCCGGACTGAGATTAACGAGCCGTTTATCGATGCTGTTGTCAAGCTTCGCCAAATAAGCAAAGAGATCACAGAAGATAAGCGCGCTGAAAGATTGGCGCAGAGAGGAGGCTCTACTTCTACTCAGTTATCAAAGGCTTCTGCTATATCAAAGATTGTAGAAGGTGCTCAAGCCCTACCAGGAATAGCTCTAACCAAATTGGTAACTCTTGGGGTCATGGCTTATAACGAGGTCTCTAGTAGAGCTCATTAGTAGAGAAGGCTGGACGGTCGTCGAACAGATACAGATTTTCTGTTTTGATGATATCAAAGCCAGCATCTGCAAGAGTTTTTAGAGTGTCAATAATGGAGTCAGGGGTCACCCCCTGACCCTTTTTTTTATGCGTAAATCGAGCGCGGAACTGATCTACGCAAAACGTTTCGGGTTGTCCTTCGGGCCAAACCTTAGCTCCTCGGTTACTGAGAAGCTTGAGAGTTAGAGGAGTGGGGCTTTCGTTTAGCTTTTTCTGCAGTTCTTCTGGGATAACTTTTGAATAGAGAAAGACATCAACGCCGATACAGCTTCTCTTTTCAGGTTTAGGCGGTTTAGAAGCGAGGGCTTTGAGTTTGCCCGAGGATTTATAAGAAACGGGAGAAAGTTTCTCAGGTTTTTGTCCAAGAAACTTAGCAATAGCGACTGCAAATTCCTTTGTTCCTACTCTTTCCTTGCTGCTGCCTTCTTTGTAAATGTCGTAGGTGTGGATCCCTTCTTCAATGGTTTTGAGCCAGGCATTGTGGATTCGCTCGGCTACTTCAGGAAGATCGAGGTAGTTAAGCATTAGAACAGATCCAAGCAATAGGCCTGAGGGGTTGGCGGCATTTTGTCCAGCTCGTTTGGGAGCAGAGCCGTGGATTGCTTCAAACATAGCTCCATGATCGCCGATATTTGCTGAGCCGCCAAGACCGACCGAGCCAGTGATTTGAGCTGCGACATCAGAGAGGATATCTCCGTATAGATTTGGAAGGACGAGGACATCAAAGAGTTCTGGAGTGTCAGCAAGCTTTGCCGCTCCAATATCAACGATCCAGTGCTCGTTGTCGATATCAGAATATTCAGCTGCGATTTCTTCAAATACTTTATGAAAAAGTCCGTCGGAGATCTTCATAATGTTGTCTTTAGTGAAGCAGGTCACCTTTTTTCTGCCTTGCGCACGAGCATGCTCAAAAGCAAAGCGAATAATTTTTTCAGAGCCAGGACGGGAGATAAGTTTGATCGATTCACATACTTCAGGAGTTTGGCGGTATTCAATGCCCGCATAGAGATCTTCTTCATTTTCGCGGACGATCACCACATCCATTTTTGGGTGTTTCGTGTGAATGAAAGGGGAAAGAGAGGCGCAAGGGCGTAGGTTTGCATATAGTCCAAGAGTTGAACGAATCGTGACATTCAGACTTTTGTACCCCCCTCCTTGAGGAGTTGTGATGGGGGCTTTTAGAAAGGCTTCCGTATTGCGAAGGGTATCCCATGCAGAAGGAGCCATTCCAGTTTCGAGCCCCGAGAGGTAACATTTTTCTCCGATCTCTATCGGATGGTATTCAAGATTTGCTCCAGCCTCATCTAGAATATGGCGCACAGCTGCCATGATCTCTGGACCAATGCCATCTCCCTCCGCTACAGCTATAGGAATTTTCCCGCTCATTCTTTAAGCTTTAGGCGATTTCGCGCTAGATATCAAGGGGAAATTCTTCTGTTTTTTCATTGTCAACAACTCCTCATAGAGCTAACCTTGTCCCCGGCTGATGAGAAAAGATAACAAGACACCCATGCATTCTACGCAGACACCAGTATTGCAAGAGCTCTTTGAGCTGCAGCGTCAGTACACGAATTTCTTTTTTGACCGCTTAGATCTTGAGCAGGTGGAAAAAGTACTGAGGGTTTGTGTCGACTGTGAAGGCCTCATTGTTCTTACAGGAGTTGGGAAAAGCGGGATTGTAGCAGAGAAGATTGCAATGACCCTAATGTCTATGGGAAATCGAGCCCTTTACCTTCCAGCTGCAAACTTTCTACATGGCGACATTGGCGGGATCTCTTCAGAGGATGTCGTCATATTCTTAAGCAAAAGCGGAGAAACAGCCGAACTTATCAATGTCACTCCTCACTTGCGGCGTAAAAAGAGTAAAATCATAACTGTCACCTCTACAACAGATAGTAGTTTAGCAAGGGTCGCAGATCTTTCTGTCTATCTTCCTGTCGAAAAAGAGCTATGTGCTTTTGATCTAGCGCCTACGACCTCCACAGCCGTGCAGCTCCTTTTTGGAGATCTGCTCGCCGTGGCCATAGGAGATGAGAAAGGAGTGAGCCTTGAAGATTATGCAGAGAACCATCCAGCAGGTGCAATTGGCAAAAAAGTGACCCTTTTTGTAAGAGACCTTATGAGAAAAGGAGATGATCTTCCGATCTGCAGCTTTGATGACAGGCTCGTAGATGTGATTGTTTTATTGTCCGATAAGCGATGTGGTTGTCTTGTAATCACCTCTAAAGAAAATAATTTATTAGGGATCTTCACAGATGGAGACTTGCGAAGAGCGCTCCAAAAGGAAGGGCCACAGGTACTAGAGAAAAAGATGGGGGATTTAATGAATCCAACCCCCCTTTCCGTGGCATCGGGTGACCTAGCTCATCAGGCTATGCAGAAAATGCAATCTACCCGCTATGTAATGGTAGCACCTGTTATTGAAAAAGAAAAATTTGTCGGTTTGATCCGCATGCATGACATTGTACACGAAGGAATATAAGGAATGATTGGAGCATCGAGCTTGCTATACCCCCTGATTTTATTAGTTTTTGGCCTTGGATATCTTGCAATTATCCTTGAATACAGCATCCGAGTAAACAAAACTGCAGTCGCCCTTCTAATAGCTGTCCTTTGCTGGGCAATCTATTTTGGTTGCAGCGCGCTCACATTAGATCAAGACCTCCTGAAGCTAGGAGCGCACGTCTCCGATGTCTCTCAGATTATCTTCTTTCTGATGGGTGCCATGACACTCGTCGAGCTAATAGACTCTCACAAAGGGTTTAAAATTATTACAGACATAGTCCGAACAAACTCTAAGAAGAAGATGCTTTGGATTATTGCAATTGCAGCCTTCCTCCTCTCAGCGGTGCTTGATAACTTAACCACTACCATTTTAATGGTCTCGATCCTCCGCAAAATGATCCCGACTCGTAAAGATCGGTTTTTACTAAGCTGTGTTGTTGTGGTTGCTGCCAATGCGGGTGGAGCGTGGACTCCTATTGGGGATGTAACGACCACTATGCTCTGGATCAATGGGCAAATCTCGACACTTAGTGTTATTAGGGCCCTTTTCCTGCCCAGCCTTGTTTCTGTTCTAATCCCAATGTGTTGGTATTCTATGCAGCAAAAGGGGGAGTATGCAGAAACGGCCCCAGAAGAGTTCAATGTGATTCCAGAGCCAGGAGCTCGTCTTGTTTTAGGTCTTGGGATCGGGGCACTGATTTTTGTTCCTATCTTCAAAGCCCTTACAGGGCTCCCTCCTTTTATGGGGATTCTAATCGGGCTAGCCGTTCTTTGGCTCGTCACTGATATCCTGCACCACAAATATGAACACAGACAGCACCTACGTGTGCCCACTGTGCTCACAAAGATAGATACCTCTGGAGTGCTATTCTTTCTAGGAATCCTGCTTTGTATTAATGCACTAGAAACAGCTGGAATTCTGGCGGATTTAGCTGTTTGGCTTGAGAGAGAGGTACACAATCAAGCTATCATTGCTACTCTAATAGGGGTGTTTTCGGCCATTATCGATAACGTTCCCCTCGTAGCAGGGACGATAGGGATGTATCCTTTGTCAGAATTTCCAATGGATTCCTCTCTTTGGCATATGATCGCCTACGCAGCCGGAACAGGAGGTAGTATGCTCCTGATTGGTTCTTCTGCCGGTGTGGCCCTCATGGGGTTAGAGAAGATCGACTTCTTCGCTTACATGCGTAAGATGACGATTCCTGTATTCGTTGGGTATCTAGCTGGAATGGGAGTCTATCTCTTGCAGAGCTATTTCTTCTCCGTGCAGTAAAAGAGTCTCTGATTAACTCGGCTATTTTAGCTTCAGAGTCTTATCAAGCCAAAGCATCGTGAATCACAAACCGCAGACTATCAATAGTTAGCTTGTTTCTCCAAGCGGGTTTTTATCTCCAAAATCCATCTAAACCTAAAAATTCCGGATTGATTGGCGGTTCCTAAAGAGGGCGCTTATTCAGTGTTTTCTAAAGTGTCTCCTCGTAACGGTAAGTCAATATTTTGTTTGCAAGGAGGGCTCTTTGTAGTCTTCCTTCATAGATTGTGTTTGAGATCAATGTCTTGGTTTTTAATAAATGGTTTTAATTTATGTAAATGATTGGTTTGTTATAAAATATCGGTTAATATGGATCGTAAAATGGCGGGTGTAATTATGTCTTTACAGGTAATAGGAAGTTGAGGGAGTTCGATCCAGTGCGATGAACTGAATTCCTTAAGTGTAGTAAGAGAGACGTCCGAACCACTACATGTTACAGCTCAATCAGGTGAAAATGGAACAGTTGGCTGTAAGCTTAATTTCAAAGGATGGCCGATCTTGTATCCAGACACCAAGCAGGGGCGAGCTAAAGAAGTTTATATAGAGCAGGCCCAGCGATTAACTATCAAAAGAGCTCTGGATTCAGACACTATCATATTGGTTGTAGAGGGGAAAGATGCTGTGGAATCGACCTATTACATTGATATCAATGGATTTCCAGATGGTGTGGGATATCGTATGTATAACTGCCAGATTAAAAAATTGAATGCAGAGAGTGCTAGTGCTAAAACCTATAGTCTCAAAGATTGGAATTTTGAGTGCACCCATAAAGCCTACAATCATCACGGAGTAGTGATGCTTGGGAAAAGTAAAGACTTGAGCGGTCCCCTAGTCTATTGGGCAAGCTCTGAGAAAGAGAAGAGGCTACAAGTTGCGGAATGTATAAAGGTCGAAGAAGAAGAAAACGGAGACATTTATGCTGAGATTGAGAAGGGTTTTGTGACGCTTGAATACGATGCTTCGATCAATCAATACCACATAAATGGTAAGCGGGCATTCACTGATTGGGTGTAAACTAAATGTTTAGACTTTTTTGTTGGAAGGGCTGAAAGCTGGCTGAGAAGTGCTTCTGAGATCGAATTTGGGTTGTAGTCAAAGTCTTGCAGTCCATTTTTTTTAGGGGGATTGAGAAAAGAGTTTGCGGAAAAATCAGGGGCTCATGTAAGCTGATGTCTTCCTTTAAACAATAAGTCGTCTAAAGGAAAGCGTCGGCAGTTTTTAGCCGCGCTAAAGCTCTTTTGACAGCAGTGATGAAGTGATGTGACAAACGCTTGTGCAGGTAAAGCTTTTAGCTTTGCTTGTTTTATATTTTTAATTCTATTGACAAATTGTCAAAGTTTTTTTCTTTGAGAATTTGATCTTGGTTCAGATTGAATGCTGACGGCGTGGATGAGGCATGCAAGTCGCACGAAGTTGTAGGGCAACTTGCAACTTAGTGGCGGAAGGGTTAGTAATACATGAATAACTTGCCTCTTACCTTGGAATAACGGTTGGAAACGGCCGCTAATACCAAATGAGGTGCTCGAAGGGATCTTCGAGTATCAAAGTGGGGGACCGGGGAAACCTGGCCTTGCGGTAAGAGAGAGGTTCATGCGATATCAGCTTGTTGGTGTGGTAACGGCACACCAAGGCTAAGACGTCTAGGCGGATTGAGAGGTTGACCGCCAACATTGGGACTGAGACACTGCCCAAACTCCTACGGGAGGCTGCAGTCGAGAATCTTTCGCAATGGACGAAAGTCTGACGAAGCGACGCCGTGTGAACGAGGAAGGCCTTCGGGTCGTAAAGTTCTTTCGCCAGGGAACAAGAGAAGAAAGCGAATAACTTTCTAATTTGAGGGTACCTGGTAAAGAAGCACCGGCTAACTCCGTGCCAGCAGCTGCGGTAATACGGAGGGTGCAAGCATTAATCGGAATTATTGGGCGTAAAGGGCGCGTAGGCGGATTTATAAGTCAGATGTGAAATACCGAGGCTCAACCTCGGTGCTGCATTTGAAACTGTAAATCTAGAGGATAGACGGAGAAAACGGAATTCCACATGTAGCGGTGAAATGCGTGGATATGTGGAAGAACACCTGTGGCGAAAGCGGTTTTCTAGTTTATTCCTGACGCTGAGGCGCGAGAGCAAGGGGAGCAAACAGGATTAGATACCCTGGTAGTCCTTGCCGTAAACGATGTATACTTGATGTAGTTGGACTCAACCCCGACTGTGTCGTAGCTAACGCGATAAGTATACCGCCTGAGGAGTACGCTCGCAAGGGTGAAACTCAAAAGAATTGACGGGGGCCCGCACAAGCAGTGGAGTATGTGGTTTAATTCGATGCAACGCGCAGAACCTTACCCAGGCTCGAAGTGTAGAGGACAACTCCTGAAAGGGAGCTTCTCGTAAGAGTCTCTATATAGGTGCTGCATGGCTGTCGTCAGCTCGTGCCGTGAGGTGTTGGGTTAAGTCCCGCAACGAGCGCAACCCTTATCACTAGTTGCCAGCAACTTGGTTGGGAACTCTAGTGAGACTGCCTAGGTTAACTAGGAGGAAGGTGTGGATGACGTCAAGTCCGCATGGCCTTTATGTCTGGGGCTACACACGTACTACAATGGCCGGTACAGAAGGTAGCAAGATCGCAAGATGGAGCAAATCCGTAAAGCCGGTCCCAGTTCGGATTGTAGTCTGCAACTCGACTACATGAAGTTGGAATTGCTAGTAATGACGTGTCAGCAATAACGTCGTGAATACGTTCCCGGGCCTTGTACACACCGCCCGTCACATCATGGAAGTTGGTTTCCCCCGATGTCGCTGACTTAACCGCAAGGAGAGAGGCGCCTAAGGTGAGGCTGATAACTAGGATGAAGTCGTAACAAGGTAGCCCTACCGGAAGGTGGGGCTGGATCACCTCCTTTAAAGGACATTTTTGTTCTTAGTGTTGAGACAAGCGTTTGTTTCACATCACTTCTTCACTGTTGTCAAAAGTAAAACTGTTATCTGGAAAATCGTAAGTAAGGTAAACGAATCTTTGTTTAATACAAAGGTTCTTATTAATTCAGTTGATGAGACTGGATTAATAATGCGTCAATTTTCTTCATTGATAGAAAATGGCGCTTGAGAATAACAAATTTCATCTGAAAATAGAATTGGCAAAAATAGAACTGATATGATCAGTTCGAACCACAAAATTTTGTGGTCAAGTTACTAAGAGCTGTTGGTGGATGCCTTGGCATCGATAGGCGACGAAGGACGTGCTAACCTGCGATAAGCTACGGGGAGCTGGAAAGAAGCTTTGATCCGTAGAATTCCGAATGGGGGAACCCGGTGGGAGTAACTACCCATCATCTTTATCTGAATACATAGGATATTGAAGCGATACCTGCTGAAGTGAGACATCTAAGTAAGCAGAGGAAAAGAAATCAAAAGAGATTCCCATAGTAGCGGCGAGCGAAGTGGGAAGAGCCCAAACCAGGAGCTTGCTCCTGGGGTTGTAGGGCCAGTCAACAAAGCCTATGAAAATCTTAGCAGAATCTTCTGGAAAGTAGAACGACACAGGGTGATAGTCCCGTAAGCGACAGGAAGATCATAGGTGAGACAGGTACCTGAGTAGGACCGGACACGTGAAACCCGGTTTGAATCTGGGGGGACCACCTCCCAAGGCTAAATACTCATCGATGACCGATAGCGGACCAGTACCGTGAGGGAAAGGTGAAAAGAACCCCTGTTAGGGGAGTGAAATAGAATCTGAAACCAGCAGCTTATAAACGGTCAAAGGCCTATGTCCCTTTTAGGGAAATGGCTAATGGCGTGCCTTTTGCATGATGAGCCAGCGAGTTAAGTTATACGGCAAGGTTAAGGGGCATACGCTCCGGAGCCGAAGCGAAAGCGAGTGTGAATAGCGCGTTTAGTCGTATGATTTAGACACGAAACCAAGTGATCTACCTATGACCAGGATGAAGCAAGGGTAACACCTTGTGGAGGTCCGAACCAGTGTCTGTTGAAAAAGACTTGGATGAGTTGTGGGTAGGGGTGAAAGGCTAATCAAACTTGGAGATATCTTGTTCTCTTCGAAATAACTTTAGGGTTAGCCTCAGTGTAATTCTTCTTAGGGGTAGAGCACTGGATCCACAAGGGAGCCTACCGGCTTACCAAAGGGAACCAAACTCCGAATACTAAGAAGTCCACTGGGAGATAGACTGCGGGGGATAAGCTTCGTAGTCAAAAGGGGAACAGCCCAGATCGTCGATTAAGGCCCTTAATTCTATGCTAAGTGGGTAAGGAAGTGAAGTTTCAAAGACAGTTGGGATGTTGGCTTAGAGGCAGCCATCATTTAAAGAGTGCGTAACAGCTCACCAATCGAGAGACTTCGCGCCGAAAATATTCGGGACTAAAGCATAGAGCCGAAATCACGGGTGTCTACCTTCGGGTAGACGCGGTAGGAGAGCGTAGTATGGGCGCCGAAGGTGTACCGTAAGGAGCACTGGAGCGCATACTAGTGAAGATGCATGGCATAAGTAACGATAAAGGAAGTGAAAATCTTCCTCGCCGTAAACCTAAGGTTTCCAGGGTAAAGCTCGTCTTCCCTGGGTTAGCCGGGTCCTAAGCCGAGGCTGAAAAGCGTAGGCGATGGCAAGCAGGTTAAATATTCCTGCGCCGCCTAAAACTATGACAATGGGGTGACGAAGTAAGTTAAATACGCGGACTGTTGGATATGTCCGTATTGCTATGAGGCCGGTCAGTAGGCAAATCCGCTGACATAACGCTAGGTAGTGGTCAAGGGGAATCTTCGGAGGAACCGATGGTATAGCGCGATGCTTCCAAGAAATAGCCTCTAGTCGTTGATGGCGTCCGTACCAAAACCGACACAGGTGGGTGGGATGAATATTCTCAGGCGCGCGAGACAACTCTTGTTAAGGAACTCTGCAAATTATCCCTGTAACTTCGGGAGAAGGGGAGCCGCAAACTGTGACCAACTTCGCGTTGGAAGCGGGGGGCGGCCTAAGAGAAATGGCCCAGGCGACTGTTTAACAAAAACACAGCACTATGCAAAGTCGTCTAAGACGAAGTATATGGTGTGATGCCTGCCCAATGCCAGAAGGTCAAAAGGAGGTATTAGTCGTAAGACGAAGTACTGAATCTAAGCCCTGGTGAATGGCGGCCGTAACTATAACGGTCCTAAGGTAGCGAAATTCCTTGTCGGGTAAGTTCCGACCTGCACGAATGGCTCAACGATCTGGGCACTGTCTCAACAAGAGACTCGGTGAAATTGTAGTAGCAGTGAAGATGCTGTTTACCCGCAACTAGACGGAAAGACCCCGTGAACCTTTACTGTACTCTGATATTGGCTCTTGACTTTTCATGTGTAGGATAGCCGGAAGACTTTGAAGGCCGCTCGTTAGGGCGGCTGGAGTCAACCTTGAAATACCGGTCTTGAAAAGTTGGGAATCTAACGTTGCCCCATGAATCTGGGGGACGGACATTGTCAGACGGGCAGTTTGACTGGGGCGGTTTCCTCCTAAAGAGTAACGGAGGAGTCCAAAGCTTACCTCATCGCGGTTGGCAATCGCGAGTAGAGCGCAAAGGTATAAGGTAAGTTAACTGCGAGACCTACAAGTCAAGCAGGTACGAAAGTAGGGCTTAGTGATCCGGCGGTAGAAAGTGGAATCGCCGTCGCTTAACGGATAAAAGGTACTCCGGGGATAACAGGCTTATCGCCACCAAGAGTTCATATCGACGTGGCGGTTTGGCACCTCGATGTCGACTCATCGCATCCTGGGGCTGAAGAAGGTCCCAAGGGTTTGGCTGTTCGCCAATTAAAGCGGTACGCGAGTTGGGTTCAGAACGTCGTGAGACAGTTTGGTCCCTATCTGTTGTGGGCGTAGGATACTTGAGAAGAGCTGCTTCTAGTACGAGAGGACCGAAGTGGACGAACCAATGGTGTTCCGGTTGTTCTGCCAAGAGCATAGCCGGGTAGCTAAGTTCGGAAAGGATAAGCGTTGAAAGCATCTAAACGCCAAGCCTCCTTTAAGATAAAGTATCCCTATGAGACTCCCAGAAGACTACTGGGTTGATAGGTGAGATGTGTAAGCACAGTAATGTGTTGAGCTTACTCATACTAATAAGTCCATCGACTTGATCATTTTTTTTTCATCATCGGCATGATTCTTTCCACAAGGAATTGAGTCAATGATGACGCGCTGATTCATTTTTATTTGAATGAAAGTGTTTTCAAGCGCCTTTTTCTGTCAGTGAAAATAACGCACGACTTACTTACGATCTTTTTCCAGATTTTTTCTGGTGGCATTAGAGAAGAGGATATACCTGATCCCATCCCGAACTCAGAAGTCAAGCCCTTCTTCGCCGATGGTACTGCACACAAGAGTGCGGAAGAGTAGGGCGCTGCCAGATTTTTTTTCCTGAGCTTCAGAGCAATCTGAAGCTCTTTTTTTTTGCCTTTTTTTTTTGCTTCATTGAGCGTAATGTAAAGTCTACGCTGATTACTGAAAACGAGAGGGCTGACAATGACTAGACCTACAACTATTTTCTTTTTTTTACTGAGCTGCTCTTTTATTTGGGCTAGCCCCGAAAACATTCCAGCTACTCCACAGATTATATGCAACGATGCCCCGCTTCTCGACGAAGAAATCCAAGTCGAGGTCGTAGGCCTAACCCCTTTTCAAGTTGTAACACTTGAAGCGTCTTGGATCGATGAGCATCAGGTTCAATGGGTCTCAGAAGCTGTATTTGACGCAGATGAAAATGGGACCATTCAATTGGCATATAAAGCGCCTATTACTGGTAGTTATAGCGGCATAGATGCCATGGGTCTATTCTGGTCGATGGAGATGCAAAATGTGCTCATTCCAAAAAATCTACCGAGAAGAGAAGAATCTATACTTTGTGATAACGGCTACTGCATACCCAATCAAATTAGAGTCCTCGACGAAAAAAAAGAGATTGCAAGCAAAGTTATCTATCGGGCTTTAAAAGCTCCAGAAGTCGAAATGTTTGATGTGCGAGAAAACGGTCTTGTTGGGAACCTATTTATTCCTCCCTCAGAAAAACCTCTTCCAGTAGTCATTGTATTAGCGGGCTCAGAGGGAGGGATGCGTTCTGCTACAGCTTCTCTTTTCGCTTCTCATGGAATAGCAGCTTTTGCTCTTGCTTATTCAAAAGTGGAAGGCTTCGCTTCAACGGTTAAGGGCGTGCCGTTAGAGTATTTTGAAAAAGCCTTTGAGTGGATTAAAAACCATCCAAAGCTAAACGGAGAAATTGCCCTCCATGGTACATCACGTGGCGCAGAGTTGTCTCTTATTTTAGGGAGCATGTTTCCAGATAAAATCCAAAAAATTGTGGCAAGCGCTCCAAGTAGTGTTGTTCTTCATAGTGACTCTTGGACCTATAAAAATAAGCCTGTTTTACCAGCGGCTCCCTATTTTATCGATGTGCACAATGATCCATCGGACAAAAATACAACTCGAGAGAATCCTATTTCTTATCGCATCCATAGAGAAAGGGGACTATGGCTTGAGCGAGAGCGCTTTGATGCTGCAACAATTCCTGTTGAGCAAATCGATTGTCCTATTCTCCTTATTTCTGGGGGAGCAGATCGACTTGGTCCTAATTCAGTCTACGCCGAGCTAATCATGGAGCGTCTAGAAAAAAACAACTCTTCTATTGAAAGAACACACCTTAATTATCCATCAGCTGGCCACTTAATTGTTTTGCCATATTTGGCAAGGTTCACAGTCCTTTGTGACAGAGGGGTATGGATAGATTTCGGGGGGACTTGTCGAGACGATGAATGGGCTAGTAGGGACTCCTGGAAAAAAACCATAGAGTTTCTGAAAGATGACTAATGCTTATCCCAAGTATTCGTAAATTTAGCCTTACGCGGTTGGTATATCCTTTCCAAAAAGTTTGGCAACTGCTAGAGGTAGGGATATGGAACCAAATCCCCATGCTTGGGCAAGTGTTATTAGCTCTTCCGTCGTCCCGATTGTGATTATTTCGGCTTGCGGACTCCTTTGCTTAGCTTTTTATAATCGACTGTCAGTTGTTGTGACTAGATTGCGCTCACTACAGAGAGAGCGACTCGCTGAATACAAAGAGTTATTTCGTTTAGAGGAAGAGAAAAAAAGCAAGCTTGCAAAGCAGCAAGCAGAGCATTTCCTTCACTTTTTAGAAGAACAAACCGTAGACATCCTGAAAAGAGCTCGGTACCTGCGCAACTGCATCCTCTGTTTGATCCTCAGTATTTTTTCTCTAACACTTACCTCTCTGACAATAGGCTTGAGCCTCTTCTACCCCTATCTAGATGGGTTGGTTGTTGTATTTTTTGTAATGGGCCTCTTTCTTGTGCTCTATGGACTCTGTTTCGCTGTCGTAGAGATCAAGGTCTCTCTCAATCCAGTCAAGATGGAGAGTGATTTTGTCCAACGCCTTATTAATGAGCAGCTAGCAGCTACGTCGACGGAGTGATACCATAAGCATTCACGATACAAATGCATAATTTTTTAAGTAAAATTTTAATATTGTTTTAGTTTATTTAATAATGGTATGCAGAAATGTCGGTTTTATTGTAGAATTCGCATGTCATGTTTATAAATAATGGATGCTCAGATTTTGCTAAAGATATTGGTCTATACCAATTTACGCCGCATGAAGGGCAACTAGAATCACCTTATCAGGCCCCCCCAGTATATGTTTTTGGTGGAGGACCTCAAAATCATATCGATTCTCTTGCTAGAGAGAGTATGTACTCATTTGCGCCGCATGAAGGGCGACTAGAATCACCTTGTCAGCCCCCTTTAGTATATGTTTTTGGCAAAGAACCCCAAAATTATATTTACTCTAGTGGAGAGGCATGTGCGAGCGTAGATCATTTTTTATATTGGGGCGTTGGAGCGGAGCTGCAAAGAAAAAGTGAAGAGGCCCTTACCAAACTAGCTTGTGCAACTATCGCACAAGGATCCGCTGATTATTTGCAGGATGCAGCAAGGACTGTCTTGTCGATTGGGACTTCTCAAGATCCTTTAGAAGCTCTAATGCTAGAAGAAGAGCCATTAAGAAGACTCAGGAAAAGGGGCTTTACAGAAGTAGCCCAACCAGTCGATCAGATGAAGAGGGCTGAAGGGGCAGCTCATATGAGACTGCAATCCGCTTGGAATACTTTTGCTTTGAAAAGCAAAGCTTTATCTGAGGATCAAAGACTTCAAGTTTTTCAGGCAGCAGAAGCTGCGGCCCATAAGAAAGTCAAGACTTTTTTCGAAAATCAAATGGACCAAGCTCTTCAGGGCGCGCAGGCTCATGCTGACGTACTGGGAGCAGATGGCCTTTATCACTGGGTGAATAAGGGGTAGTGTTCTTGTAACCAGCTACGGAAGTTGCCCAAGATACGGGCTTTTTCTGCATTGGGGCTTTCTTGTAGATCTGGCTCAATGCGGATCCTTCCCACATCAAGCTGTATTGGTTTTTCTCCAACAAAACCGTAGTTGTTTTCCATCGTTTGGATTCGATCTGTGATCCCAAATTCAAGTCGTTTGATGAAGAGCTCTTCGATCCGTTCAACAGCTCTGTTTGCTTCATCTATTTTTTCTGATTCGATTAGCTCGTGAAGATATTGAGGAACGAGCGTAGCTCGCTCCTGTAGAACAAAAGGAGTGTTATGCAGGGAAAGAGTGTGCAGTTTGTCTCTATTGTCTGTGATGCGTACGTAGTGGCTTATTTTTTCTGAAGGGGAGAGATAGACGAACAGAAGACCGGTTTCTTCACGCAAATGGTCATATGCAAGTTGGTGCCGTTTGAAAAGTTTTTCTAAGCGCTCTTTTTTATGGAACCATTCGCGTGAAATCCACTTAAGAGAACTGCATTGTTTCCACCATTTCAACTCCATGTACCACTTGTGTTTGAGCGGACGCATCGGGTTGAAAAGTTTTAATACGTATTTCCCATCTGCGCTCTCTAGAGCAGTCATTTGCTTCCCTTGCCCAAGGTAGTGAAAGGGTTGATGAAGGATTTCATCCAACTGAGAGTAATCAAGTCCAGACACCTCTTTCGAGTAAGTTTTATCAAAACCGTGTATAAAATCTTTGGGATGGAAATTTTTACCGAAATGCAGGAAAAACAGACTAAAAAGATGGACTGCAAGAGGGAGGAACAAGAGATAGAGAAAGTTCTTTTTTTGCATTCAAACAGTTTACTCATTTCTCCATTAAAGCCCAACCCAAGCGAATAGTGAAAAAATTGTTGCACAATATCGGTGATGGCGATATGCAAATTGTTAGAACGTACTTATTTGGGAAGAGCTTCCCTAAGAAATTTTAAAGGAGATTAACCATGGCTCTAAAGACAACAGTAGAGAAATTGAAAAGAATGCTTCTCGAGATCTCACATGACCTTGAAAAAGCAGACAGAGGAAATAAAGCCGCAGCTCAGCGAGTTCGCACAACAACAATTCAATTCGCAAAAACAGCTAAGGATTATCGCAAAGAATCTATTGCTAGCGGAGGAAAGAAGAAAAAGACTACTGCAAAAAAGAAGACAGCTAAAAAAGCTGTGAAAAAGAAAGTAGTGACAAAGAAAGTAGCCAAAAAAGCTGCCCCTAAGCGCAAGGCTCCAGCTAAGAAAAAAGCAGCTCCTAAGCGTAAGACTCCTGCTCGCAAAAAGCGTAAGTAAGTTAAACGAGAGTTTTTATATGCAGAAGGGGCTGGTATCGGCCCCTTTTTTTTATGTCTGAAAGAAGGTATTCTTAGGCGGAATGCCAAACATTACAACTTCCAAAGAAAAAACTATTATTGCGGATGGCCTTTCACCGAAAGGGAGGGGGCTTGCTACTGATGCTAAGATAGAAGTAGTTGGAGCTTTGCCCGGAGAAGAGATTCTCATTGAGCTGGGTCCAAAACGGAAAAAAATGCGTCAAGGCTACTTGCGGCAGATTATTACTGAGTCTAGTGATCGGGTTGATCCTCGCTGTGTTCACTCACCAAAGTGTGGGGGATGTGCTCTGCAGCAGATGAACTATAACGCGCAACTTGTCCACAAAGAACAAATCGTCAAAAAGCATTTCTCCTCTTTAATTGAAGAGCACAAACCAGACCTACATCCTATTCTTGGGATGGAAGATCCATGGCGTTATCGCAATAAAATGGAGTTTTCTTTCTCAGAAAATCGAGCAGGAGAAAAATTTTTAGGACTAATGCTAGCGGCCGAGCGAGGCAAAGTGGTCAATCTTTCGGAGTGTCACCTGGTATCCCCGTGGTTTTCCAAAACCCTTAGTCTTGTACGGAGCTGGTGGGAAGAGGGGGATCTACGAGCCTACCACCACAGATCTGATGCTGGCCATTTGCGCACGTTGACATTGCGGGAGGCAAAGCAGGGGCAAGGCAAAATGGTTATGCTGACCGTTTCTGGGAATGCTGCATTTGCTCTGAAAAAAGAAAGAATCGAACAATTTGTTGAATGTATTAAGGAATCGACCCAGGATGAGCACTTAAGCATCTTTTTACAAGTGCATCAAATAGCTAAAGGGCGCCCTTCACAGTTTTTTGAGATGCTTCTATCAGGTCCCGATCACATTACGGAGAGGTTGTACATTGACCTGGATGGGAAAACGCATACAATGGATTTTAAAATTAGCCCCACGTCCTTTTTCCAACCCAATACAATTCAGGCTCAAAAACTCTATTCATTAGGCTTTCAGGCTCTCACAGGGCTTCATAAAGCCCGCGTGCTGGATCTTTATTGCGGTGGGGCTACAATCGGTCTCTCGGCAGCTATTCTTGCCAAGGAAGTCATAGGAATAGAGCTTAATCCCCATTCTGTATTCGATGCGGGATGGAACCAAGAGGTCAATGCAATTGAAAACTTCTCTATTCACAGAGGGGATGTAGGCCAGGTACTTACTAAATTACAGCTAGATCCTGCATTTACTCTTCCAGATATAGTTATTGTAGACCCTCCTCGAGTAGGCCTTGATGAGAGAGCTTTAGAACATCTTAAAAAAATCTCAGCAAAAGAGATTCTGTATATTTCATGTAATCCAAAGACTCAAGCAGTAGATGTTGAAGAGCTTTGCAATGCGGGGTATTCGTTGAAAATGATCCAACCTGTTGACCAGTTTCCACATACTATTCACATTGAGAACATCTGTTTGCTATCCAAAGATGTCCCATAGAAAAGAAGTCTTAATTCTTAGCAATGAAAGTACTTTGAAGACGTTCTCTTAAAAAACTTGATTTTCTCTGTTTTTTCGTGCATCCTTGAGCGAAATCAAATAAACCAGAGGTTTTTTATAATGAAAAAATTGCTTGCTCTTTTACCACTGTTCTTTTCAGCATCTCTCTTTGCAGAGGGCAACGCTGCAGGGAAAGAGGGGAATTTTATGCAAACTCTCATCATGATCGGGATTGCGATCGTGTTCTTCTATTTTATCCTTTGGCGTCCAGAGAAAAAACGACGTAAAGCGATGGAAGATCAACGCAATTCTATGAAGCAAGGGGATAAAGTCACTGCAATGGGTATCATTGGAACCATTGATTCTATGCAGGAAAAGTCTGTTATCCTGAAAATGGTTGATGGATCGAAGATCGAAGTCTTAAGAGCTGCGATTTCAGAAGTCCAGCCTTCAGGCGAATCAGCACCTGATACATCAAAAAAATAGGCAAATTTCTTAAGTAAAGTTGTTGCTTAAATAGATTCTTGTTATGAATGCGACTGAGATGATCAGTCGCATTTTTTTTATTTTTTTCCTTTTTCTCTCTGCTCTTTCTTGGGCTCAAGATCCTTCTATTCTCTATCTCACGTGGAAGGATGATCCCACAACCACGATGACTGTGATGTGGCATACAACCACAGGTGATACTTCATCAACTATTCATTATAAATCCCTCAAAGAGACCTCTTGGGAGCAGAAAAATGGAGAGACTGTACAGATTAAGCGTTCCAATGTGCAAGTGCATCAAGTAGAGCTTACAGGACTAGAGGAGGGGACAGATTACCTTTTTCGATTAGGGGACGGAGAGATTCATAAATTTAGGACCTTAGCCAAAACTCTCCCTTTAAAAATAGTGATTGGTGGGGATGGCTATCTCTCCAAAGAGCTTTACGAAAAGATGAATAGGGAAGTTGCAAGCAAAGACCCCGACTTTGTGATCTTAGCTGGAGACATTGCATATACAGAAGGCTTAAGCCGGGCTTTAAAGACTTATGCTTGGAGAGTGCAGCGCTGGGAAGAGTTCTTTGAGCTCTGGACCAAAGATATGATCACTAAGGATGGAAGAATCATTCCTATTGTTCCCGTTTTGGGCAATCATGATGTGAGAGAAGGTTTTGATAGCCCATTTAAGGATCAAGTCTTCTTTTATGAATTCTTTACTTTCCCTGAAAAAGGAATTCCTTACCGAGTTATGAAGATTGGGTCAGACATTTGTTTTTATTTGCTAGACTCAGGACATAGTTTTCCTGTTGGAGGTGCGCAAGCAGAATGGCTAAGAAAAGCGCTTCATCGCAATATGCAGGCTACTTGGCAGATTCCTGTCTATCACATTGGAGCATATCCCAGTGTTACTTCCTATACACATAGAGCAGCCCGAGATATCCGTAAGTTTTGGGTGCCTCTTTTCGAAAAGTACGGAGTGCGGGCGAGCATGGAACATGACAGCCATGCATTCAAGCGAACCTATCCGATCCGAAGAGGCAAAGTCGCCGCTGATGGAATCCACTATCTTGGAGACGGAGCGTGGGGTGTTCCTCCTGAGAAGCCAAAGGATCATTGGTACTTGGCTAAAGCTCTTCAGAGCAATTGCTACTGGCTCCTAACAATGGATCCCTCGAAAACCCTTTTCCAGGCATTCAATAACGAGGGTGTAATTTTAGATGAGCTTACACTCGAGGCGAAGGGTAATGAGTAGAGCGTTTTTCCTTTTTTTCGTAGTTTTTTCATTTGTAAAAGGGTGGGCTCAAGATCCTTCTATTCTCTATCTCACATGGAAAGATGACCCCACAACTACGATGACTGTGATGTGGCATACAGTAGGTGATCCCGTCTCTAATACGGTTTATTATAAGCCTCTACAAGAAGATGGCTGGAAGCAAAAAACAGCAAGCTCTGTCAAAATTGAGCAGTCGAATGTACAGGTTCATCAGGTGGAGCTTACTGAGCTTAAAGCTGACTCGGAATATACATTTCATCTAGGTGGAGAAAAAAAATACAAGTTCCGCACCTTGCCTCAATTTCTTAATAAACCTGTAAAAGTTGCTGTTGGTGGCGATATTTTTCTCTCAAAAGAGCTCTACGAAAAAATGAATAGAGAAGTTGCAAGCCACGATCCAGATTTTGCGATCCTAGGCGGGGATATTGCCTATACAGAGGGTTTACGCAATGCACTACGCTCTCCACAATGGCGAGTGGATCGTTGGGAAGAGTTTTTTCGGATCTGGACAAGAGATATGGTAACAAAAGAGGGAAGAATGATCCCTTTAATGCCTATTATTGGAAGCCATGATATCAGAGAAGGGTTTGACAACCCCTTCAAAAACCAGGTCCTTTTTTATGAAATGTTTGCCTTCCCTAAAAAAGGCATTCCCTACCAGGCCATGAGAGTAGGATTAGATATTTGTTTTTATCTCTTAGATACAGGGAATAGTCGTCCTATTGCAGGGGCACAAACCGAGTGGCTCAAACAAGCATTCAAGGACAATAAACGAGCTATTTGGCAGATTCCTGTCTATCATGATGCAGCTTACCCAAGTGAAACTGCTTTCAATAGTAGAACAGCAAGAAATATTCGCAAGTTTTGGTCTCCAATCTTCGAAGAGAATGGAGTCTTTGCTAGTATGGAAAATGGGAATCACACCTTCAAAAGGACCTATCCTATCAAAGAAGGAAAGGTGAATCCTAAGGGAGTTTACTATCTTGGAGATGGCTGTTGGGGCGTGCCTCCTCTCAAGCCTGAAAGACACTGGTACCTAGACAAAAGTGCTCGAACAAGCTGCTTTTGGCTTATCACTATCGATCCAACAAAGTGTCTCTATGAGGCCTTCGATAATGAGGGTCGTGCCCTCGACCGCCTAGAAGCTTCTAGGTAATTGTAGGAGCATAGCCCTCACCTCTGGCATCAGTTGGTTTTGCAATATGAAAATTATCCCCTGAAAAAGTACTGAATTTATGCGAGATACTTGTTGTAGACATTTCTAATTGTTCTGGCTAGTGGCGCTTTTATTTGTCGTTAACAATATTTTTATATAAAAGACACTACTGTTTTGTATGCATTTCTTTCTCTAGGCATTCTTCAATGCGAGGATCCAACTCAGAAGCCATTGGAGTTGTTCTTGGCATATTGGAATATGGCAATTTTTCAGCTTCTGGCACTGGAACTTTTGCAATTACTCTAAAGAAAGCAATAAGAGACAGCATTGCAGCTGCTATAAATATAAAGTAGAATAGAGCAATTCCTCCATATAATTGCATGCCATACGATGCTAATATCGGGCCTATAATCGACCCTACCCCATAAGAAAGAAGAATAGCACCGGTAGTTGCTACAATGTCCTTTGACTCAACCAAATCACAAGCATGTGAAACAGAAAGTGGGTAGAGGACAAAACAAAAGCCCCCAAAGTACATTGAAAAAATTAAAAAATTAAAAAATGACATTTGCGGAAATATACATACAAATAAAACAAGTAAACTTACACAAATACTAGAATAGAGAAGCACTTTTCTCCTGTCTATTCTGTCTGAAATAGCTCCAATTGGCCATTGAAAGACTAGTCCGCCAAAAATAACACTACCCATAATCCATGATATTTGACTAATCGAGTAGTTGAGCTCCTGAGCATAAATCGGTAATAACCCATAAATCGGACCTAAAATGAGCCCTGAAAATACTGCTGAAATAAGAGCAAAAGGGGAGATTTTAAATAATTTCCACGGTGATAAGACCGAATGCTCTTCAACTATTGGAGCTTTGGTTTTTGTGATTGTTAAGGGTAACACGGAAAGCGATGCTAAAATTACTATAAAGCAAAATGGATGCAAGCTCATTGGATCAAACATTCCTAAAAATAACTGGCTTACTGATTGAGCCGAATAAAAAACAGTCATATAAATAGATAAGGCTACTCCACGCATTTTAATTGAGCTTTTTACAAGTAACCAACTCTCAATCGTGATAAATATTCCTGCCATGCTAAGACCAAATAAAAATCGTAATAAAATCCAAACAGATGAATAGACGAAAATACCTTGTAAAAGTGTAAGAATAGAAAAAATTGAGGCGAAAAATGCAAATGCCCTAATATGCCCAACTCCTTCAATTACCTTATTAATTTGCACTGCACCAATTAAAATCCCTGCGAAATAAGCTGCAGTTAAATACCCTGTGATTTCTGGAGAAAATCCTTCCAGGGTTGCTCTAATAGGCACTAGGGTCATCAAAAATCCACTTCCTAATATCAAAATAAAAAGGCTAATCATTGGAGAAAAAATTGTTCTAAGAAAACGAAGCATTTTTAGCATATCCCGGGTAATCTATTAAAATCATAGCACAAAAAACAACCGTTCAAAATAGATGTAATCTATTGAGAATTAAATAAAAATTTTCTCAAATTTCATCTGTTCACCAGTTAAGATGAAGGCAATATTATTAACTTCTTTAGTTTTTTCAAAAATATTATTGCAATACATCGAATAATCACTTGAAGACTCCAGAAGTTCTGGCCTACGCAATCCCACATATGTAATATCTGCATCTTGAGAATGTTTTAATAAATTTAGAAAAAATCTTCCTTCTGGATCTATAATGGGGAAGAACTCTAGATTATGTATTCGAATTCTTTCTTTATATTTTAAAAACTGCTTAAATGCAGCCTCTTTTTCCTTCTCATCCTTTACAATAACCTTTAAATTAATTTTTGATCGATGCCATCCAGAACCCGTTTGCATAATTCTAGAAAGAGCTAGCGAAAGTTCGAAGTTTCCTTTCTCCCTTCCACCCCACCATAAATTGATCTGTTTTATAGGTTTTTCTTCTTTTGTTGTGCCTGAAGTCTTTAAAATAATCGTATTTTTACTTTGTCGATAAGTTTCAAGGAGTAATTTCCCAATTTCTGTATTCTGCGAACAAATTTGATGATAGGATAGAAGTATAGTATTTGGTTTAAGAGGTCCTAACCCATAGTTTCGGACAATATGATGAAGCTCATAAACAGGATCGTTAAATGAATATGGATGAACAAATCCATGTGGTTGGTTGATTTTTTTTCTTAATATTTTTTCAAGATTTGAAAGTGAAGATTTTGAAGGATCAGCTATATCAATAGAAGAGCAAAAGGTTAAAAACCCTTTTTTTTGATTGATGTCATTTGCAAAATTTATAAAGTCATCTTGTGAATTTTCAGGATTCAAAATTGCTAAAATATGAGGTCGCCAACTTTTCGGATTTGCTCCCAAGGAATTTAATTTTTCGATTGCTTTATGAGCTAAAAATGAAAATAGGCTATATCGAAGATCGTCCCAATTTCCTGCTACTTTCTTCCTAGATGACCACATACAAATTAAAACAACTATCCCTATCACCAAAAAGCTAAACCCTGGATTGATCATAAGCATAGCTATAAAACAACCGCAAGTTCCTATTAAGGAGATTGGCCATGGAGTTTTAAAAGATGGTCTCCAACTTGGGTTCTGAATTAATTCCTCAAAAAATGCTAAGAAATTTTGTAGACCATACGAGATCAAGCAGGCCATTGTTAAAATTGGAATAATCTGATTAATATCTGTGCAAAGAGTTAAAAAAGAAGCCAAAACAAAAACAATAAGTGTTGCTGCACGTGGTTGGTTAGTGGGTCCATACCCTTTAGCCAAAAACTTAGGCAAAACTTTATCAGCAGCAACCGTCTGTAAAATCCTAGGAGCTCCCATTATTCCGCCTAAAGCACTTGATAAAGTAGCGCCCCATATTCCCAGAACAACCAAAAAACCATATTTTGAAAGATGCTGAATGATTAAAGGGTGTGATCTTAATAATTCAGGCGACACATTCTTTGAGAAAAAGATAGCCATACTAAGATAAAGAAGATATGCAACAATCACTGAAGCGATAGTTCCTATGGGTAATGCTCTAGAAGGCTTTCTTAGATCTCCAGATAGTGACATTCCTGCCTCAATTCCTGTTGTAGCAGGAAAAAACATGGCAAACCCTAACCAAAAACTAAGGGATGGTTCTGATGAGATTGGTTGAATGGAATCTGGGATGTAATGTCCTCCCCCAAGAAAAACAGATGCTACAGATACTCCGAGAATCATAAAAATCAGCAGTTGGGCTTTTACTGCTGCATTTGTAGAAAAATAAGAAATAAGAAGTAAAAAAACGAGAGTTCCAAATTCTAAAAATTTTAGCGGAATCTGAGGTAGGACCTCATGAAAAGACAAGGCAAATCCTGAAGAACATAGAGCTATAGAGGTGATTTGAGAAATGCACAACAGAATACCAATGGCACTTCCAAATTCTATGCCTAATGATCTAGAAATAATATAATAGGTGCCCCCTCCTCCTATTTTCATGTTTGTTACTATAGAAGTAATAGAAAGACTTGTAATCAAGAGCAGCGTTGAGGAGAGAGTGATGATAGCACCCATCTTCCAGATACCAATATGACCAAGGATCCAGCTCAAACGCATAAAGAGTATAACCCCTATCATCTGTAAAATATTAGGAAGAAATACACCTGTAATTACTCCTAATCCAGCCTCTTTATTTTTCTTAAATAGAGTACGATGTAAAAGTTCTTTTAAACGATTCATGACTGTTTCCCGGCTGATCAATCTGTAATGGACATTACAGAAATTAGTCCTCAATCATACAACTTCTTACGAATTTTTACACTAATATTTCACGGGTTAAGAACCCATCACATAACTGTCTAACCTTGATAAGTTCTATCCAAGCCCTTTCTCCTTCGGATAATTAGACTATGAGTCTATCTCGCTAAATTTTTAAATATGTTATAGCCTTTTGCTCCAACATAACGGAGGAGAAATGGCTAGTAAATTTACCCCGTTTTCAGATGAGCAATACCGAGTCTTAATTGGTCTAATGAATTGGATTCCCCCTTTGGAAAGAGGCATTCTAAGGACCTCCTTTCGAAGAATTTGGAACTCAATTTTTTACATTTTAGCCAATGGATGTTGGGTGGGAGGATACTCCTGTGAATTCGGACTATGCATGCAGAGCAACCGCGCATAGATTCCTAAAGAAGTTTAAAGGGTTTAGGTCTTACACTCTTTTTCTATCACTAATTTTTGAATCCTACGCTCTGTTAACGCCACTTTTTCAGGAAGTCACCTATTTTTATGAAGATTGTATCAGTTTCTTGGGGTTACATAGAGGAGGCTAAGGGAAGTGGATATAAAAAATTTTAGAAAAAAATCTTCCTGTATTTGGCGTCACGGAAGGATTTTTTCCCGTGACGCAATACATGATTGATTTAAGCGGCTGACAAAGAGCTGTTTATGAGCTCAGTAGCTGCGCAAGTACCTTACTGCTTCTCTCAATGAACTGGGGAAGGTCCTTTGGTGGCAACTCTTTTTGAGAGAGTTGAGACAGCTGATAGAGCTGGAGGAGGATCTCTTTGGCAAGCTCCGGATCTTTATGCTTGGTCACTGCGTGGATCAGAGGACTATTGGTGTTAACTACAAAGGTCTTTTTATCCATGAGCCCGGGTGGAAGTTGCTGGTTCGAGAGGGAAAGACTGTCGCGCATGCGGCGAGTCTGTTCATCGAGCATGATAAAGGCTGGGAGCCCCTCACTTGCAAGGCTTTTGGCCTCTACCTCGAGGTTTTCAATGGAGAGAGATGAACGGACAAAATCAGCGATTTTGGAGGATTCTGTTTTCCCATCGGTATCGAGGACTGTTTTCTCCCGGTCCTGATCAAGGATAGCAGGGTCTAACCCCCCATCGATTCTTTGGAATTTCGCTGGAGAGAGTTTTAGCTCGAGGAAGTTCATTAGGGGAGTATCGAGAGGACCTCTTGCGATGAGAACCTCGATCGACTTTTCTTTATAGACAGAGAGGAAAGGAGCTTCTGGGTCTTGGGTATAGAAGATCTTTTCCGGGTTTCTCTCTAAATAGGAGGAGAGGGTGGTCCACTCTCCATCGAGGTTTTTCCAGAGAAGGAAGTCCTTCACTTTTTCATAAAACTTTTCATCGTGTATGACGCCAAGCTTGATGATGGTTTCAACGTTGTCCCACTGGTTTTCAAAGTTCTCTTTCTCTGTTCTATAGAGAGTGGCAAGTCGATCTGCAACTTTTTTCGAGATGTGTGATGAAAGCGAGCGCACAGTTCGATCCATTTGGAGATAGCTTCTAGAAACATTGAGGGGAATATCAGGGCTATCGATTGCTCCTCTAAGGACAGTGAGATATTCAGGGATGAGGTCTTGGCAGTTGTCTGAGACGAAAACGCGGTTGCAGAAGAGCTTAATATGATTTTTTTGGAAATCGAAGCGTTGGTCTATTTTGGGGAAGTAGAGAATCCCTTTTAGGTGGAAGGGGTAGTCGACATTGAGGTGGACCCAGAAAATTGGATCGGGCTCCATCGGGTGAAGCTGCCGGTAGAACTCGAGATACTCTTGCTCTGTGCAATCAGAGGGGCTTTTAAGCCAGAGTGGGTCTTTATGGTTGATATGTTCCCCGTTGAGGTAGATCGGATAGGGAAGGAAGGTGCAGTAGCGGTTGAGGATCTCACGAAGTCTAGCTTCTTCTAAGAACTCTTCTTCTTCAATGAATAGGGTGATTTCTGTGCCTCGGGCATCTTTTTTACCTTCGTCGATGGTGTAGCTTGTGCTTCCATCGCAAGACCAGAAGACAGCGGAGTCACTTTTTCGGTAGGACTTTGTTTGGATCTCTACTTTGGAAGAGACCATGTAGGCTGAGTAGAAGCCGAGGCCGAAATGGCCAATTACCTGGTCTTTTTCTTCTTTGTTTTGGTACTTGGTTAAGAACTCTTCTGCTCCAGAGAAGGCCAGCTGGGCGATGTATTTTTCTACCTCTTCACTGCTCATTCCAAGCCCTGTATCAGCGATTGTGAGGGTTTTATTCTCTTTATCCAGCGTTAGATCGATGCGCATTTCGCTATCTTCGAAGTCAGTCTCACCCTGTTCTCTTAGAATTTTGAGCTTGGAAAGGGCGTCACAGGAGTTGGAGACGAGTTCTCGTAGGAAGATGTCTTTTTCTGAGTAGAGCCATTTTTTGATAATCGGAAGTAGTTTTTCTGTATTAATCTTGAGTGTGCCCTCAGCCATGGAATTCTCCTTTTTCGGCAGATTCTAGCAAAAATGGGAGAATAAAAGAAGTAGGAGTTGCATACTCTTTCCACACTTCCAGTTTTTCAAGTGGTTTGTATATATAAAAAAATATTGAGTGAGATACACTAGGGGAACTATGAGAATATGCATGGCACAGCTCGATCCCACCATTGGAGATCTCGAGGGAAATACAAAAAAAATCTTAAAAGCTATCGAGCGGGCAAGAGGACAAAATGCAGATGTTGTTCTTTTCTCGGAGCTTACGATCTGCGGATATGCCCCGGGGGATCTTCTTTTACACGATGATTTTATCAAAGCAAATGAAGATGCTTTGAGCCAAATTGTTAGGGCATCATCCAATATTTGTGTGATTGTGGGGCTTGTTCGTCACAACCCAGGCAAAGGGAAGAGCTTGTATAACAGCGCGGCTGTGATCTCAGATGGCCAGATCTTGGGGTATTACAACAAGTGTCTCCTACCTACTTATAATGTGTTTGATGAGCGGCGCTATTTTGAGCCAGGACGTGAGGTGAAAACCTTTGAGATCAAGGGAAAACAGGTTGGTATTATCATTTGTGAAGACATTTGGCAGCATTCAGGGGTTGTGGATACTCGTTATGCACATGACCCTGTTATAGACTTGCTTGAGCATAAGCCAGATATTTTACTAAACCTCTCAGCTTCTCCTTATCAATTTGATAAGCCCGATGTACGTGTTAGCGTTTGTGCCAAAGCTGCAAGGACTCTCAAATGTCCTGTTCTTCTTTGTTGCCAAGCTGGGGCAAATGACGATCTGATTTTCGATGGATATAGTGTTGCAGTCGATGACCATGGAAATCTCAGACAGCTAGGGAAGGGGTTCGAAGCTGATCTCTTCACTGTCGATTTAGATGCACCGATCTGTAATGTTCCTTTCCAGTACGATCCTATGAAAGACCTCTATCGAGCTCTTGTTCTTGGGGTGAAAGACTACTTTGGTAAGCAAGGATTTACAAAAGCTCTACTGGGGCTCTCTGGTGGGATCGATTCAGCACTGGTGGCTTGTATTGCAGCGGATGCCCTTGGTGGAGAAAATGTTACAGGAATCTCAATGCCTTCTTGCTATAGCTCGGAGGGAAGCATCTCTGATGCCAAAGCGCTTGCAGACAATTTGGGGATGCCCTTTGAAAAGATTTCAATCGAAGGACCATTTGAAGATTATCTAAAGCTACTCCACCCCTACTTTGAGGGGAAACCCGTTGATGTGACAGAAGAGAATCTCCAAGCACGTATCCGAGGCATCATTCTGATGGGGCTGTCGAATAAGCTGGGTCACATTGTCCTTAGTACCGGAAATAAAAGTGAAATGGGACTTGGCTACTCAACGCTATACGGTGATATGTGCGGCGGTCTTGGGGTCATTGCAGATGTCCTCAAAACACAAGTTTATGATTTATCTCGTTGGATCAATCGAGACAAAGAGGTGATCCCTTGGTCTACGATTGAAAAGCCCCCTTCTGCAGAACTGCGTCCTGATCAAAAAGACCTCGACTCTCTTCCTGATTATGGGATTGTTGATAAGGTTCTAAAGGCCTACGTTGAGGACCACCTCGCTCCAAAAGACATCGCCAATCAGTTTCATATTGCACTAGATGTTGTGGAAGACCTCGTTCGTCGTATCCACTCCGCCGAGTACAAAAGAAGACAAGCTCCTCCTTGTATTCGTGTGAGCAAGGTAGCATTCAGTGTGGGACGTCGCTTTCCCATTGTTCAAGGTTGGATGTAAAATTTTTCAACTATTTAGGTTTAAGAGATTTTTGTGATAGGGTGTACCTGTTGATTAAATAGTCAGGTATTTTTTTATGTCTATTCTCTCAGTTAACGCCAGTAACACAGTCTCTTCCCTAGAAGGAATATCTTCTTTTCAACAGGCTTGTGGGGGAGATAAAGGCTCTCAAGTACGAAATATTAAGCAGGCGAAAGAGTTTCTTGAGGACCACAGGTCAAGGACGAGGTAGATATGGCAGAAAATAAAAAATATCAAGATTGGTTGATTGAAAAACTAAAAGATCATGACGAGGCTGTTGCTTATTTAAATGCTGCCTTGGAGGAAAGTCTCAAAGGAGATGAAGAGTCGCAACATCTTTTTCTCTTAGCAGTAAGAAATGTTGCTGAAGCGCAAGGAGGAGTGTCCCAGCTCGCTGAAAAGGCTCACTTAGGAAGAGAGAGTCTTTACAAGGCTCTTTCTGAGAAAGGAAATCCTAAATGGCACACTCTTGTTTCTTTAATAATTGCCCTTGGGTTGAATGTAAGACTGAGCTAGTGTCTTGTTGGGCTTGAACCTCATTTTCAAAAAATCGCTGACTATCAATAGTCAGATTATTTCTCCAAAGAAGACTCTCTCTTTGAAATTCATCCGGACCTGAGAGTTTCGCGTTAACCAGAATTTACTCTAATCGTAAATTCCTTCAATTAGACTTAGTTTTTTTCTTACAATGCCTGGGTAGAGAGCCACATCAGCCGATCGAATCCAACAGCTACCCCGCAACACTCAGGGAGTGTTTCTAGGGCTTTGATAAACTCTTTATCGATGGGAAGAGACTCTTTTCCCATCTCCATCCTTTTCTTATTTTCTTCCGTGAGCCGCTTTTCTTGTTCTACAGGATCTGTGAGCTCATCAAATCCATTTGCTAGCTCAATACCACTATGGTAAATCTCAAAGCGGCGAGCTACTTGCATCCCATCGACAGCTATAGTTTTAGCAAGTGCTGCTTGTGAGGCGGGATATCCAGTGATTACAGTGAGCTTGTTTTTGCCAAGGTGGGGTTCTACTAGGTGGGAGAAGAGGAGGTTAAGCTGTGTATCTCGGTCCCAGGTGGTTGCATCTTTGGAGAAGGGGATAACGTGGGGAGAGAGGTCTTTTTGGGTGAGATCGACTTGCGCATATTGAAGTAGGGCCTTGCGGTAGGAGAGTATCTCTATTTTTTGGTTGGGGAGGAAGAGGCGAATGAGGTCGCAGGCCTCTTCGATGAAGGTTTCATAGGGCATAGAGACTCTGTACCATTCGAGCATCATAAACTCTGGGGTGTGTAGAGGGCTTTCTTCTCCGGCCCGAAAAACGTGGCTGAGTTGGTAGATGTCCCCGCTTCCTTTAGCGAGGAGTTTTTTCAAGCCATACTCTGGAGAGGTGTGTAGGTAGCCGACTTTGTTTGCGCCCATGCCTACGTGCATTACATCGATGTGGGTATCGATAGGAGCTGTTTGGCTGAGTATGTCGGTGTCTACTTCGAGCACCCCTTTTTTTGCAAAGAAGGAGCGAACGGAGGCGAACATTTTTGCTCGCTCTTGGATAGAACCTCTTCTAAACTCTAGAGACGTAGGCACCGGTGCGTGTATCCACTTTGATTTTTTCCCCTTCGTTAACGAAGATGGGGACTTGGATTTTAGCGCCAGTCTCTGTGATAGCAGGTTTTAGGACCCTTCCAGAGGTATCTCCCCGTAGACCGGGAGCTGTCTCTGTAATTGTCATCTCCATAAAGGTAGGAGCGCTGATATCGATGGCTTCTCCCTTGTAGAAGATAAGGTCATATTCAACATCTTCCATGCACCAAGGGACATTGTCTCCGATTACACTGGAGGAGATGGAGTGTTGTTCGTAGGTCTTTTCATCCATGAAAACAAAGTCTTCACCTTCTTGATAGAGTAGGCGCATTTTCATTTCTTCGACGTCTGCGAGGTCTAGTTTTTCTCCAGAACGGAATGTTTTTTCTACTACGCGCCCTGTTTTTAGGTTTTTGAGTTTTACGCGATTGAAGGGTTGACCTTTGCCGGGCTTAACAAACTCGTTGCTCACCATTAGGTAAGGCTCGCCGTCTATTTCGACTTTTGCGCCGCTTTTAAATTCACTTGTGCTTATCTGTGCCATAAAAAATCCGTGGTAGTATCGAGGTCATTTTGGTCGAAGAGTTCTTAAAATACAAGTCTATACGAGCCGGGAAAGCCCTTGCCAGATTGTTCCACTAGCTATGATGACTAGGGCTGTTTTTTCCGCTGTTCCCCACTCGCCTATCCCAAAGGTACCGGGAAAAAGGCCTTTTAGAGGATCATTTGCAGCTAGAATTTGTCTAGTGGCTGCGTTGGCAACATTTGTTGTATCTATGGTAGTCTCAGCCGCTTTTTGTAGTTTTTGCTCAACAACATCGAGTCTGTCAACTCCTCCCTCTAATCGATCAACCTCTTTCTCCAATCTAGATAGCTTCTCGGCGGTAGCTAACAACTTGGCATCTAAGACAGCGCTTTCTTTTTGTTTAGTGGCGATGTCTTCTTTTACTTTATTGAGAAGAGCATGTCCTTCATGATCCATGTTAGACATTCTTTCTGCGACTCTTTCAATTAGACGAATCTGTTCTTCGTTTCCGGCTTTAACTTGAGCCCCGATTTGCTTAAAGGTATCTTTTTGCCTTTTTAGGGTTGTGACAGCATCGAGGATTTCATTGAGCGCTGTCTTGTTGATTGTATGTCCCCCCTTAAGTACATTGCGGATCATATGCATAGCTTCATCTGTCTTAGTTCCAAAAATACCAAGAAGAGCTTCATGTTTTGCATTGAGATCGGCGTAGGCCTCCTCTCTTTTCTTGAGGGATTTGAGAGAGCTTTTCAAATCTCGTGTAATTTGTTTTAGCTCAGCCAATTCTCTTTTCTGTTCTTTAAGAAGAGCTTCTTGCTCTTGGATTTGCTTCTCTGACTTTACGACAAGGCGTTGCTGGTCCATATTAATTCGCATGTGCTCATGGTTTTCAGCAGCGTAGACTCCATTTGCTTTATGGAAGTTCATGAAATTGCGGATATCTTTTCGATATTGAGTGAATAGACAGGCTGTTCCTAGAGCAAAAATGGCAGAGATCCAGTGTCCCGTTACGAAGCAAATAGCAGCTCTAAATAAATTGTAAATGGTGGCAAAGGCTAATGCTTTATCTTTCCAGTCCTGTACTCGTCCCCAAAGAGCATTTTTGATCTTGACTCCAGCCGAAACAAGTTCGGTTGGAATCTGAAATGAAATAGGGGAGGTGGGGGGTACTGCTTGCATAATATTCTACCTAGAATTTTTTTGGAAAAGTGTAGGGAGTCAATATATTTTAAAGCAAATCTTTCATTGATTTTTTCCGGAGTGTGACTAAGATGGAAAAAAATGGGGAAGGGCTAATGGCAGCGTCGATTGGGGAAGAGCAGTTTGCAAAAGAGACACTAGAGCGCTATAGCGGGAGTACTCCAGCTGAGTTCCATTCGAACTTAATCCTGACTAATTTCCCCCAGTATGTAGAGTACTTTGCAAAAACTCGAAATATAAAGGTACATGAAGGCTCGATGTTCAAGGTAGCACATTGTCCAAAGGACGAAGTGAGTATCCTTGATTTTAAGATCGGGTCACCAGCAGCTGCGCTTGTGGTAGATCTCTGCTCTTTTTTACCGATTAAGGCGGCCATTCTTTTAGGGATGTGCGGGGGCTTAAGGCGTCGCTATAAAGTGGGGGACTACCTTGTTCCTATTGCGAGTATTCGAGATGAGGGAACATCGAACTTCTACTTTCCCCCAGAGGTTCCAGCTCTTGCTAACTTTTTGATGCAAAAGGCTGTAACGAAAGTATTAGATGAGCAAGCCACGCCCTATCACATTGGGATTACATTCACGTCAAACATGCGGTTTTGGGAATTCAATGAGGAGTTCAAAAACAGGCTAAAGGCTGCGAAGGCACAAGCCTATGAAATGGAGTGCGCAACCCTTTTTGCAGCTAGCTATAAGAGGAAATTTACCTTGGGAGCTCTCTTGCTTATTTCAGACCTTCCCTTAAACAATGATGGGGTGAAGACTCGAAAAAGCTCTGCTAAGGTCTTTGAGCAGTTCATGCCCGATCATGTGGAGAAGGGGGTGGCGATCCTAAAGGCTGCTCATAAGATGCAAGAGCAGAATATCAAAGGCGCCTATCATCGAAATATCGGTATTAAAAAAGATCTAGATAGTTAAAGTTTTAATTATCTGGTTTTATATATTTCATTACTGCGCGCTGCTAATTAATTATGTTAGCCACAAATAGAGATGTCCCCTAGTCGGGACAATTAGAAATGTCCCCTTTTTTTCTAAAGGGAGACATTGTTAGTGATTCTGTCCTGTTAATCTTATCAAAAATATTCTTTAAAATCAAGGGGGAGTATGAGGGGGATCTCTCCCCCTCACTAGGGAACTAAAAACCAAGATTGCATATGCCAACGAAGGCGGGGCAGGGGGTGCTGGGGGACAGTGTCCCCCGACTTACTATTTGAGTGCTTACACTGTTAGCTTAATGGGTCTTCGCGCTCCTCGTTTCCAAGGGTGATT
>JAJFME010000025.1 GCA_021772375.1 Chlamydiota bacterium
GGAATGGAGGGAGGACTACAATAATAACCGACCTCACAGTGCTCTTGGATATCTGACACCAAATGAATATCTAAGGAGCAAAACAGAAGGAAAACAGGAAAAAGTCTACTTATGAATGGGCGAAATATGGGGGCAGGTCAATTCGATCCTCTTTTGTTCCTAAATGGTTTGCTTTTGCATTTTTTTTAAGTTTTTTGCTTTTTCCTTTTAGGGATCTTGGGAGGTAGTGCTGAGGCGAAGTCTAGAGATTTTTGGACCCACTTTTGCAGTTCGTCAAAGGAGTTACGAATCACATCTGGCAGGACGATGTACTCTCGCATAGGACGTCCCTTCATCGGCTCAAAGTGCCTTGCGCCATGTTTCTCGATTAACTCTTTTCGATCCTCTTCACAAAGCCGAACGATCCAGGTCTCTTCATGTAGACCAGTAAACATGTTGTTGTTTACAAAGCAGCAAAGACAGCCAAACATTTTTCTGTAATTGATATTTGGGTAGTCTTCCATGCATTTATGAAATTCTTCGATAAGCTCCTCTGAGGAGCGGTCCCATTTTTTACCCATTACGGTCTCCAATTTTGAGTGCTATCGGTAATGATAAATCAATTCGTCATTTTTCTCAGGTCCGATGATTCTCCAATGGAATACAAGTTCATCAGGATAGCAGGTTATATTCCCTAAGTAAGTGTCTTCCCCAAACAGGTGCGCGTCAACAGACTCGAATTTGCTGGGCTGTACAGGAGTGAGATGGAAAAGAAACACGGGACGTTTTGCTCCGTGCCGTAAGTGTTCAAGTGTGATAAGTCCAGCCCGTTTATCAAGTGTCCAGCGAAACGTATTGGTAAAGCTAGTATCGGGATGCTGATCGGCAAACCAATGGCCAGACTCACGGAAAGTGAGAATAGAGGAGTCTATCAAACTAGTTGAGATCTTAGCTTTTCCTGTTTTGACAAGCTTTTCTTCGCCTTGCCGGGATTTTGCAGTTAAAGAAAGGTGTTCTACTTTTAAAAGCCTCTCCCAGAGAGAAGAGAGTTCTTTTTTCCTACTTCGATCTCTTTGCCACTCTTCCGAGGCTCTGATTTTCTTTTTGTGGATGAAGCAGTACTGCTTTTTTTCTGAGGGGGGAAGTAGGGTATACGCTTTTTTTAATAGAGCTTCTAGCTCCCAGCGGAGGGGGAAAGAGGGGTTGAATTGATAGATGCGGCTTTTCCCTTCATAGTGACTTTTTAAGACGCCATTTTTCTCTAATCGGATAAGAGCTTTTTGGATGGGGGTGAGGGGGATTTCTAGAAGAGATTGGAGCTGCGTTCCATAACAGCGTTCATTTACGAATAGGAAAAAAAGAACCCGCTCAATGTTTTGGTTGCCGAATAGGGTTTTGATCATAAGAGTTTCAACCTCATTTCTAGGTTGGTATGTTAGGGAATGGCGTCTATTCTCTCAATGATAAAGGGTTTTTTAAACCTGATTTGGGTTTAAAGGTGGTCGATTCCTGCATTGCGAAAATTAGGAGTAGATGATGAGAATGGGCGCTCTTAAATGAAGGAGATTGATCGTGGAAACAATGTATAACACTGCAGAAAGAGGTATGGAAAAACAGTGGGCATTGGTCCAGGTTATTCTGGGCTCATGCATTATTGCACTTTGTGCTCAAATCACCATTCCTCTCTATCCAGTTCCGTTTACGGGACAGACGTTGGGCGTCATGCTTGTAGGGGTTACTCTAGGTCCTCGAAGGGCCGCTTGTACAGCAACTCTTTACTTACTTGAAGGAGCGTGTGGATGCCCGGTATTTGCAGGGGGAAGTAGCGGAGCACATCATTTAATGGGGCCAACTGGGGGATATCTGATGTCTTATCCTCTCGTTGCTTACCTCTGTAGTCGGACTGCTATGAGGGGATTACAAGGGATGTTAGTGCCATTTCTGCAGCTGGGATTGGGGGCTATGTGGCTTTCTTGGTTTCTGGGATGGAAAAGTGCGATTGCTTTGGGTTTTTCCCCATTTGTCTCGATTGAGATGATGAAAGTGTTTCTTATTCGAATTTTAAGGAGAAAAATATGATGACAAGTGTTCGAGTTGAATTTCCATGGATAATGAAAATGAGACTGACTATTAGCGAACAGTTTGAAGCCAAAACTACGCTTACTGAGTTTAAGGGGAAGCTTTTGAATGAGGTTTGGAATAGAGCCTTTCCAGATTTAGTTCCACATGGAACCTCAAGTAATCTGGTTTTGAAATCTCAGGATATTGAAATTAAAACGGAGAGTGATTGGCGCATACATTTTAAGGAAGGAGCCCAGTTTGAAACAGAGATCAGAAAATGACGCGTAAGATAGGCGATCAAAAGGTCTATGGATTGCAGCTCAATGCACACGGAGCTTGCACACATTATCACTCAGATTTGGATATTATTGCCACCCGGTTTAAATGCTGTCAGCGATACTTTGCTTGTTATTTTTGTCATGAAGAGCTTGCAGGTCATTCCGCAGAAAAATGGGCACTGGCTGATTTTGACCTAGAGGCTATTTTGTGCGGATGCTGTGGATATCAGCTCACAATTTTTGAGTATGGTTTATGTGGGTTTTCCTGTCCCGATTGTCGGGCTCCATTTAATCCGAAATGTCAAGAGCACTGGAACTTGTATTTTTCGCACTATCTTCCAAATTGTAAGGGATGATTTGGCTATTTTAATTTATCAGGATGAAGGGGTTTCTAGGGAGTGTTTGACGCATACGTTTTCTACTTTCTCTGCTCTGTTGTCCTCCCAATATAGAGTGCGTGGCGTTTCTGCTAAGGAATTGATCGAAGGTGCATGGGAAAGGTCTACCAGACTGCTTGTCTTCCCAGGAGGAGCCGATCTTCCTTACATGAAGCGATTGAAGGGAGTTGGAAATCGAAGAATTCGTTCTTATGTAGAAGCGGGAGGTTCTTTTATTGGTATCTGTGCTGGCGCCTACTATTCTGGTACCAGGTTAGAGTTTGCTTTAGGTACTTCAATCGAAATCAAACAAGAAAGGGAGCTAAAATTCTTTCCGGGAACTGTCAAGGGGCCTGTCTTATTTCCTTTTGAATACAGGGAAAATATTGGGGCTAGAGCAGCAAAAATTCTTTCGATTTTTCATAAAAGCAAGCCTGTTTCTATTTTTTATAATGGAGGGGGGTATTTTGCAGGCGCAGAAGGTAAAGAAAAAACGGAAATTTTAGCTACCTACGGATTTTCTAAGCAGTTTCCAGCAATCATTGAATGCAAAGTGGGAAAGGGAAGAGCAATCTTATCAGGGGTACATTTTGAATATGATCCGGAATTGTTGGACAAGGAGGATCCATTTTTGCGATTGATTTTACCTGAGATAAAGGAGAGCAATGTGCAGAGGTTAGAACTTTTACGCGCGATCCTTTCTCGTTTCTAAAGCGAAGTCTTCCAAAACACCTTGAGAAAAAAAAAGAGAAGGCTCACCATCGACATTCAACTCGTTTTTATAGGGGGAGTCGAATGTCTACACAGCAGGTACAAGAAAAGGTTCTTGGCGATTATTCCATTGTCAAAGAACTAGGTCAGGGGATGCTTGGGAAGGTCTTTTTGGCGCAGCATCGTTTTCTGAAAAAGCCCTTTGTTTTGAAAGTGTTACCAGAAGAACTTTCTGAAAATCGCGCGTTTATCGAGAGATTTGAAAAAGAAGTTGCGATGTTGGGCACTTTGGATCATCCCAATATTGCAAAACTCGAAAATGTGTCTTGCGCAGACGGAACCTATTTTTTGGTAAGTGAGGCGCTTGTTGATGGACAAGGGGAGTCGTTGAATCTTACTCAGTACCTGGAGAAGAAAGGGGCATTATCGGAAGAGGAGATCCTCTCCATCGCAGTTCAAGTTGCAGCAGGACTAGATGATGCTCATCAGAAGAACTTTGGAGACGAGCCTTTAGTACACCGAGGACTGAAGTTTAATAACATCTTGTTAGATCCTTCGAGTGAAAAGCCCCGTGTGAAGATCGGAGATTTTGGACTTTCACGTATCGTAGGGATCGGTTCTGTCCTAGCACGGACTTACCGGAATATGTGGGAGCAGATCGCATTTAAGGCAGGCTTTGAGTTGGGGGATGCTCTTTTAGACTCCTATGGAGAGGGGATGGGGGATACTGAGAAACTACGTGACTCGTTCTACCAGTACTACTGCTTTTTAGCTCCAGAGCAAAAGGGACGGGGTGTGACAACACGTGATGCAGATGCTAAGGCAGACGTCTACTCATTTGGCATTATGCTCTATTACTTGCTAGTGGGTGTTTTTCCTGAAGGGTTTTTCCCGATGCCATCAGAGTGCAACCTTGAATTGAAGCGTGATTGGGATAGTGTCATCAAGCAGTGCTTAAATGTAGATCCCGATAAAAGGCCCTTGCTTCTATCTGGGCTATTTGGTCAGGAAGAAGAGAGAGAAGGAGCCCCTCGCCCTAAGCTAAAACCTCAAGAGTTGACAAGGCCGGAATACGAATCTAACCCATCAGCTGTTTTCCAAACAGATAAGACCGTTGCGATTTATACACCCAAAAAAGCGGAAGTCAAAGAGATCGATCCTTTGATGACAGAGATGATTGTGGTAGAGGCTGGTACCTTTTTGCGAGGAAGTAATGACGGAGCACGCGATGAGATGCCGCGCCATGCAGTCAATCTCTCTTCATTTGCCATTGATATCCATTCAATTACCAATGAGCAGTTTGTCCGTTTCCTTACAGCAATGGGAGGAGAAAAGGATGTAAATAACAATGACATCATCCGACTAAGAGATTCTCGTATTCGAAAAAATGCAGGAAAACTCACCATTGAATCGGGCTATGCAAAGCACCCGGTTGTGGGGGTTACCTGGTATGGAGCGATGGCCTATGCAAAATGGGTAGGCAAACGCCTTCCAACAGAGGCTGAGTGGGAAGCTGCAGCCTATGGAGGTCTTGAGGGAGCTCAATATCCAACAGGTGAGGATATGGAGCGCTCACAGGCAAATTTCTTTAGCTCTGATACAACAGCTGTCATGAGCTATCCAGCAAATGAGTATGGACTTTTTGACATAGCTGGAAATGTTTACGAATGGTGCATGGATTGGTATGGCTATCACTATTATGAGACCTCCTTGCAGGAGCCTGATAATCCGCAAGGGCCGGCACAGGGTGTATACCGGGTGCTTAGAGGAGGATGCTGGAAAAGTCTCAAGGAAGACATGAGGTGCTCTCATAGGCACCGAAACAATCCTGGGGTAATGAATGGCACCTATGGCTTCCGTTGCGCTGCAGATGTGACCTAAAATAGACAAATATGGGACTGGGTGCTAAAATTCGAGGCAAAAGGGGGTATTTACCTGTGAAAGTTCTTCTTTCTAAGCCTCGAGGGTTTTGTGCTGGTGTTGTCCGCGCGATCGATACGGTTGAAGAGGCCCTTAAGCTCTTTGGTTCTCCTATCTATGTAAAGCATGAAATTGTTCATAATCGACATGTCGTAGATGGTCTGCGTAAGAAAGGGGCTATTTTCATTGAAGATCTTGAAGAGGTTCCTCGTGGAGCTCGAATTATCTACTCAGCGCATGGGGTATCCCCTGTAGTTCGTGAAAAAGCAAAAGAACGAGACTTAATTGAAATAGATGCTACCTGTGGCCTTGTCACCAAGGTTCATTCTGCCGTGAAGCGTTATGCTAAAAAGGGGTATCAGATCGTCTTAATTGGTCATCGCAAGCATGTTGAGATAGTAGGAACATCAGGAGAAGCCCCCGATGTCACTACAATTGTGGAATCTGTCGAGGATGTAGCAAAACTGGACTATGCTCTGGGACAAAAACTTTTTTATACTACTCAGACAACTTTAAGTATCGATGATGTCAAAGACATTACCGAAGCCCTTGTAGAAAAATATCCCCAAATTGAAACCCTTCCTAGTGCTTCCATCTGTTATGCAACGACAAATCGTCAGATGGCACTTCGTTCTATTGCAAGCGAGCTTGACCTCGTTCTTGTAGTAGGTGACGTGCAAAGCTCCAACTCGAATCGTCTTCGAGAAGTTGCAGAAAAACGGGGCATCCCAGCCTATTTGATTAACCATTCAAGCGAGATAGAGCTGGATTGGTTAAAAGATGTGAAAACTATCGGGATGACTGCTGGTGCTTCCACGCCAGAAGAAGTGGTGCAAAATTGTATCGACCTTTTGTGTATGCATGGAGTGGATGAAGTTGAAGAGGTCATCTATACAGAAGAAGATGTGCTCTTCCAACTTCCTAAAGAGGTTTTGGTTAATATAGGAGCCACTGCATGAAGAAACTCATTCTTATCGTTATTATGTTTGGTTTTTCTCCAGTTTTCGCTACATCCTTTTCCAAGCTTGTTCAAGAGGCTGAGATGTGGTGGTGTTCAGAGTGTGGGCTTTCTTACCCTGCATCTCAAAAAGTTTGTTTGAATAAAGATTGCCCCTTGTTTCGTAAAAAGCGATGACGTAAAACGAAGTCATGGCTGATCAACGTGACAAAGTTGCCCGTCTTGAAAGAGGTGGGCTTTTACGCAAACTCGGTGTTGCCGATCTATTCGCTGTAGGATATGGGGACTTAGGTTCCTCCATCTTCTATGCTCTCGGTATTACAACATTTTATGCTCTAGGGGCAGCTCCACTGTCTCTTCTTTTAGCAGGTGTTGTGTTCGTTTGTACTTCTCTTACCTATGCAGAGATGACAGCTGCTCTAAAGGCCTCTGGTGGATCAGCAAGTTTTGCTAGGTATGCATTCAACGATCTGGTTTCATTCATCGCAGGCTGGGGACTTCTTCTTGATTTTATTGTAACCATTGCCATTTCGATCTTTTCTGTAAGCTCGTATCTCACATTTTTGCATGGGGGACTCAATGAAGTATCTTTGCAACTCGGATTTTCTATAGCTCTTATCGGGATACTCTACACGGTTAACTATTTTGGGGCGCAGCACTCGACAAGGGTCAGCATTGCCCTTACGAGTTTTGCCCTTCTTACTCAAGTGCTGATCTTGCTATTTGCTGTATTTAGTGGACTCGACTTTATCGAAACATTTAAGCACATGAGAATCAATGCGGGACAAGCCTGGTCTCCTACGTGGTCACAGTTCTGGAAAGGGACTGCAATGGCGATGGTAGCCTATACAGGTATTGAATCTATTGCAGCACTGGGCTCGGAGACGAAGCGGCCGATTCGGAGCTTGCCAAGAGCTGTAATGATCGTTATGTCAGTCCTTGTATTCATGTACCTTGCAATCTCCGTAGTGGGACTTTCTGTCTTGACGCCGCAAGAGTTAGGTGTCAAGTATCTTAACAACCCAATATCGGGGATTGTAAACAACCTACCATTCGGTAGTAAGATCTTGGGGCCTTGGGTAGGATTTTTAGCAGCAGCCCTTCTTTTTGTCGCAGGGAACGCAGGGCTTATGGGAGCGTCTCGCCTCTCTTTTAATATGGGAGAGTACTACCAGCTGCCCCGTTTCTTCTACAAAACACACAAACGCTACCGCACTCCGTTTGTCTCATTAGCAATCTTTGCTGTATTTGCATCGCTTGTTATTTTGTGGAGTCGCGGAACTCTTCATTTCTTAGCAGATCTCTATAACTTTGGTGCGATGCTTGCGTTTTGTTCTGCACACCTCTCTCTTATTGTTTTGCGGATCAAGCAGCCAGAATTAGAGCGCCCTTTCAAATCACCACTCAATATTAGAGTGTCCAAAACGGTAACCATCCCTCTGACAGCTGTTATTGGAGCTCTTTCAACATTCTCAGTTTGGATCTTAGTGATCGTGACCAAACCAGAAGGGCGCTATCTTGGATTTACATGGATGGCTCTTGGAATTGGCATGTATCTTCTCTATAGAAGAAAAAAGAAAATAGCTCCTACTGCCCAAGTCCAAATTGAAAAAGTTAAAGTTCCCGATTTCAGCCCGATAGAGATCAAAAATATTCTCGTTCCGACAAAAGGGGGGGCTGAAACAGAAACTGTTCAAATGGCTTGTGAAATTGCTAAAGTTCACGATGCCAAAGTAACAGCAGTTCACCTTGTGCAAGTGCCCTATTCTATGCCCTTAAGCTCTGCACTTCCCTATCGCGTACTTGTTGGGGAGTCTGTCTTACAAAGAGCACAAGCAATCGCCCATGAATTTGGTGTGGACATAGACACAGAGGTTCTTCGCTGTCGCCAAATAGACGACTCCATACTTCAATATATAGCCACCCATGAGTTCGATCTTATAGTTTTAGGTGCTGCAAAATCTCCCAAAGATCCTCACGCAGGACTTGGAATAGTCACTGACCGTATCCTTAGAAAAGCCCCTTGTAAGGTTTTTATCACCTCTTCGTAAGCTCGCTTGGCCGCCCCATGCACAGCAACTGTAGCCACTCGAACAGGTCTATTTTTTTGTGCCTTAGCTTCGACTGATCTTAGCTGCAGCTGAAAGGCATCTGAAATAGTTAGTTTTTGATCATAATTATTTTTTTAGTTTCTTCTTTGCGAATTTCTCACAAACCGTTTGCCCACTATCTCATTAAATTTTTATGTGACTTTTCAGATGCCCTGAGTCTCAGGCTCATCCGTAATAAAAAATTTATTATTTAGGGTGAGTGTTTTTTGGGGAGAGATACTTATTTTTTATTATCTAATATGATATAATCGAGCAATAAAATTTGGAGGAGTTATGTCAGCAAAGGTGTGTTGCATAACTCGCTCCTAGCAAGCTGCCTAGTGAGATAGTTGCAGGATGTCGTCCTTTTTCAGGCCGATTCCCTTTCATCGACCATCTTGTTGATGATCATTCCTTTTATCATCACTTCTTTCTTGATCCTTT
>JAJFME010000026.1 GCA_021772375.1 Chlamydiota bacterium
AGGGGGAATCCAATTCATTAGACCAACTAAGACTTGGTATTGCTCATCTGAAAGTGGGGTGAATTTACTAGCCATTTCTCCTCCGCTGTGTTTGAGCAAAGGACTATAGCATATTTAAAAATTTAGTGAGATAGGTTCATAGTCATTTTAATATTCCTTTTGAGAGACTTGCATAATTATATACAATTTATAACTAATATGTCAATTAAATTTACATTTATCTAACAGATCTTTAGAAGTATATGATAAATATTTAAATAGATCTCAGAGAGGGTGGAACAAAAAACCACCATCCCTGATGGGATAGTGGTTGGAATTAGAGTTCAGTTGGAGAATTTTATTTTGTTTTGTTGAGATTTGCTATTACTGCAGACAAATTACCATCTTTAATGCCTGTAGATAATGCATGTCCCATAGCAACAGAAGTGTTTCCATCTGAATGACTTGTCATTCGTCCATTGTCGGTTGATCTAGAAGAAGAAGTACTTGCATTACGTCCTTTTACTTCTGCACCTCCTTTTGGAGTGGTGGATGTGGATGCAGCCGTGGGTTGTTCGTTGGTTCTTGTTTTTCTACGGCGGTATTTTCTTCTTCCTGAACCAGCTTTAGGCGCATTTGTGGAAGCTGAGTCTTTTTCCGATTGATTACTTGATGTAGTGCTCGGTGTAGGACTTACAGATGAGCTGCGTGATGTGCTTCCCGAGGATCCATATGAACCTGTTGGAGAAGATACCCTGTCTGGGGTTGGGGAGCGCTTAGAGTCATTGTTAAGCCCGAAGCAGCTTCCTAGTCCAAAGAATCGGAGGACTGCCTTAATAATTCTCATTACGAGGCTATCTTTCTTTTCTGTGATGGGCTGAAACTTATTTGTAGAGGGGTTCACTGAGTCTAAGTTTGAGCGATTATAGCCTGGAGTGCCTTGTGTGATATTTCCTATCATTGCCATGTTATTACTCCTCATGTTGAGTTGTTTTTATGTCTATATTTTACGTGGTTGTATAATAAAAATCAATAAATATCTAACATTTGTTTAATTCATTTAAAGATTTCTGCTATTAAATATTTAATTATTAGAAAAGGGCTCTCCCTTGAGGGGGAGAGCCCGGTATTTTATCTGTCTGGACTAGGTGAAGAGTGAATGGAACGAGTTGAGTAGGAAGAAGAGGCTAGTAGGTATTCAGGTTCAGGGCTTAAGTCCAGTAGTCGTGTGTTTATCTTACTAATCATAGGTAGCAGGTGGTTCAAATCCGGGTCTTGGTTTATCCTATCTTTTAATTTTGTAACGCTCTGTCGTATTTGGGTATGTTCTTCGGGGTAAAGGGGCTCATCCTGCTGGTTTAATTCTTCTAGAACCCCTTTTGCAATATGCGCGATAGAGGTGAATGGAACTGCATTATTTTCAGCTTCCTCTTGTCTTTCTTTATATGCGCGAATCTTAGCCATAGAGAGTTCTTGTGAAGCAGAGGACTCCCCTGAAGCAGGTGAATTTGGCCTATAGGTGCTCAATTTTGTTGAATGTGAATCATATGAATTTATTGAAGAAACACTCATTTTTATCCTCCTGGTTGGTATTATAAATACAACTTTATAATAGAATTAAATTAAAGTAAAGATTTAATTTAACTAATGGAGAGTGATAAAGCACAAAGAGCTGCAGTCTCTGCTCGGAGGATATTGGGATTTAAACGGATCCCTTTGGCATGGAAGGTATTGTGTAGGATGTTTTCTTCCTCGGGGGAGAATCCTTTCTCTGGGCCGATGAAGAGAGTGGTATGAGAGGTTGGAGTGAGGGGGGTAGAAGAGGTGAGATCTCCGAAGAAGAGGTCTCCGGGAGGAGGAGTAGGCCAGTCTGCAAGAGGGGGCATTTGTTCGATTTTGGGAAGATCGAGACGACCACACTGTTTGAGGGCGGAGATAGTGAGGTGGCGGAGGCGGTGGAGCTGGTTTTGGCTAAGAGATGTTTTCTCTGAACGGTCGCCGGGGAAAAGGAGGAAGGCTGTGGCTCCGAGCTCTGTTCCTTTCTCGATAACGAGGTCGAGGTTTTTCGGACGGAGATAGCTTTGAGCAAGGATTACTTGTTTGGTAGGTGTTGGCTTGGTCTTAACTTCAATGAGATGGAGAGAGACTGAGGATTTAGAGAGGTTAGTGATTTGTGCTTTTGCTAGCAGGTTTTGGCCATTAACAAGTTCAATTACATCTCCCTCTTTGCAGCGCATTACTTTGAGATGGCGGAGCTCCTCTTCTTGCAGGGAGGTGGTTTGTCCTTTCTGAAGGGGAGTGTCTTGGAAAAATCGGTTCTCAGGCATTTTTCACAAGGGTTTGAAGTTCTTCGATGGTTTTTGGGTTACCGATAGTGGCTGCAGATCGCTTTTTATAGTGTTTGTTGATATTTGAGTTATCGGTGAAGTTGAAAATCAGTTTGAAACGGTAGTCATCTTTGAGGGTTTCTTTGAGGTTAGTATAGGGGTGCACTTCTGCTTGGAAGTTGATCTTGTCTTGAAGAGATTTAGGAACAAAGAGAGAGATGTGTTCTTTTGGGTAGAGAGTGCGGATGGTGGAGAGCTTGGAGATGAGGGCATCGTTTTCTGGAAGGAAGAGGGCGATGCTGTCTTGGCGGTAGGGACGTTTGAGAAGGCCTACTGTTTGCAGCTTCCAGCGGTTGTGGACCCAGAGCCACTGCTCAGGGCGAGTTTTGATGCTATTTTCAAAGAGACAAAGGGCCTCATCCATAAGGCGTTTTACTTCGGTCTCTTTGGAAGCATCTTGGTTGGGAAAGAGGGCTGGAGAGTAGTGGATCCGGTATTTGCCGTTTTCTCGGATGGTGGTAGCTACTATGAGGGGGGTGTTGGTTTTATAGGCAAGAAGAGCTGGGACAGGAGAGGTCCAGGCTTCTCTACCCAAGAACGGGCTAGAGTAGCCGCTGTCTGGCATCCCTTGATCTCCGACGATTCCGAGGAAGGCTCCATTTTTCAAACCCCGTAGACCCTCTTTAATTGCATTTTTCGGAGTGATGATGATCCCACCGAATTTCTGACGCATTTTTAGGACCCAGTTATAGAGGTAGTGATTTTTTATCGGGCGACCTATGGCAACACCTGGCATACGGGTTGTTCCTTCGAGGAAGAGGAGTTCCCAGTTGGCTTGGTGGCCACAGAAGAAAATAACGCCTTTGCCATTTGCCATAAGGGCATCAGCCTCCTCAGGGTTATCACAGGAGGCAATGCGAGAAATCTTTTTCTCTATAGAGAGTTTCGGGTACTCAAGACAAGTGATCATGAGGCTTTGAATGCTCTCTTTTGCGATGCGGCGGATCTCTTTGTTTGAGAGGTGAAGGTCTTTGGCCAGCGCTAGGTTACTGAGCGCTCTCTTACGGAATTTTGGGATGCAGTAGTAGGCTAGGGTGCCGAGGTGTTTGCCGAGTTTATGGATGGCTTTGTAGGGGAGGAAGAGAAAGGGGAGGGTAACGAGGCGAATAAGAAGGTAGGTGATTAGGTTCATGAAAGGCACTTTTCCAGGTAGGTGTTGAGTTGCATAGAGAAATCTAGGTGTTGGACTGCATTGCGGATGGCTGTAGCACTTGCTGGAGTTTTGGGATGAGCAAGGGCTATTTCAAGGGCTTTTTGGACAGCTTGTGGATCGGCGAGTGATTCAATGATGCATCCGGTCTCAGAGGTGAGTACTTCGGAGCCCCCATTGGTTTTGGAGCTAACAACAAAAAGTCCCATGGAAAGGGCTTCTACCGTGACATTTGCAAAGGGGTCGTAGAAGGAGGGAATCACGAGACTATCGGCTTTTTGTAAGAAAGGAGTGATCTCTTTTTGAGGGCCGTGGAAGGTGACATGAGAGGAGATGTGTAGTTTGTGTGCAAGGCGTTCAAACTGTTTCTGGTTTTTGTCTTTTCCGACAACCGAGAGGTGGAAGTTTTTGTCTTGAAGGCGGGCAAGGCCGTGGAGAAGAGGGCGGAGCCCTTTTCTCTCAAAATTACTGCCGAGGAAGAGGAATTCAAAGTGGGGATTGATTTTTACCTTTTGCCAGTTATCGAAACTTAGTTGCCATTCTGCCCATTCGACACCGTTATGGATGACGCAGATTTTTTCAGGATCGATGATAAACTGAGAGAGGATCTCATCTTTAACAAGGTGGGAGTTGGTAAAGAGGACCTTTAGATCGGGGTGTTCGAAACCCATCTTTTCAATGTGAAGCAGAGTGCTATGGAGGGGGTTGAGCATGTGGCGAAAGCGCTTCCAGGAAGGCTCAAAGGATTTTCGGTGCTCAAGATAGCTTTTGTGGACACCAGATCCAGCTCTTATGTGGGTTTGACAGCGATTCCGGTCAAGGCCGAAAACGATATCTGTTGGGTGAGCCCTTAGGTATTTTTCGCAGAATCCCTCAAACTCCCACACTTTACTGACACTTGTTCTGCTTTTAAGCGAAGTTGCAATCACTTCAAAGGGAAAATTTTCTTCCACAGGAGCTGTTGTCAATACAGTGACTTTGCACCCCTTTTCTGTAAGGGCAAAAGCCAGGCGCCTGGCATACTTTTCAGCCCCGCCCTGTTTTGTGAAATGGCTTTTGAGGATCGTGACAGATCGGGTCATTCTTTTATGAGGCTTTTTGAGTTGGGGAGAGTAACGCCACCCTCTTCGATCACGACTTTGTTGTTTTCAAGGCGGATGTTCATTGCGAGCCGTTTCTCTTCCGAAAGATAGAGTCGAAGACTGTTCATATAACTGCGGAAGCGATTGCGTAGGTACTCTTCACGTACAAGAGGTTGGAGTTCGCGGATCTCTGTGTCAGACACATCAGACATCATAAGCGAGACGAAGCGGTCTTCAAGTAGGCGAGGGTTGATGAATTCAATACTCCAATTCAAGTAGCGGTTTTCTTGTGTTGGATCGACAGTGATACTCATCTGAATCATTTGCTCTACAACGCGTAAGAAAAGTTGCGAGACACCCTTAGCAAAGAGGGGTTTTGAGAATACAGTGAGTCCGTTGACTTTCTTGATGAGCGGGCCGCTATCTAAGGTAATCGTTTTAGGGTTATATGTTTTGAGTCCTTCACTTGGGAAATAGAGGGCCACTGGAAGATTCGATCGGATCGGTAGCATAGAGACTCGGACAAAGTCGATTCGGAGATCTTTTGCTTTTGGGTCATCGATCTCAATTGATGTATCGGAGAGGAGGGGGATATCCACTCTTTTCCACTGTTCTGGAACAAAGAAGGATACTTCATCGCCGCTTGTTGAATCGGGGCGTGAGCGCAGTGCGTCTAGCTCAGCTTTGCTGATGTTACTTAAGTCGAATGTACGTCGAATTCCTCTTGTCTTGAGTCTTTTGATAATCTCTTCGGGGCCACTGACTGTGAGATTTAATTGATAGGGCCAGATATCAAGGAACTGATAGCCGCGAGGGGGTTCCCCGATCGGTTGGGTGATGAAGACAGGGATTTTTTCTGAGACGAGTTTGGTCAGGCGGATGATCATGCTTTTTTGCCCAACTCTAGTAATGCCTTTATTTAGATCAACCTCTGGATTGAGAGAAACAAGATTGCGTTTGGTAATATCGGCGATCCATTCGTCTTTGTTGTCATTCGCATCGATTACAACTTCTAAATCATTTGAGGAGAGGCTGTCGAGGAGGGTTTTATTCCCCACCAAGGTCAAAGTGATCCGCTTGGTTAAAATACCATTATTTTGTAGATCCATCACGGTTTTACCGGAAGGGATATTGATGACACGCACAGGGATATTGGAGAGTGGTTTTGAAATAATGAGCGACTGGTTAACCATGAACCAGATAATGATTGCTAGAGAAGCAGAGACGGCTTTTCTCTGCCAATTGTCAACGAAAATTTTATGGAGGAGTGTTTTCACTTTTTGAGCCACTCCTTCAGCTTAAAGTCGCCTTTGAACTCACTTTCCTGAGGGGGAGTGAAAATACTTCGAATGATTGCTTTGAATCGGTCTATTTTAACGCCTCTTGTCATGACGCCTTCGCGAGCAATGGAGACTTTTCCCGACTCTTCTGAAATCGAAATAACCAAAGCATCTGTTTGTTGACTTAAGCCCAGTGCTGCCCTATGGCGTGTTCCCATGGCACGAGTGAGCTGCGATCCCTCCTCCGCAAGGGGAAGGATTACCGATGCTGCAACGATTGTTTGTTGACGGATGATAACAGCTCCGTCATGCAAAGGGGTAGTCGTTGCGAAAATCGACTCGAGTAGTTCAGGTGTGAAATTAGACTGAAGCATCACGGCTTTATTTGCATAATCATCCAATACATCTTCATGCTCGAGGACAATGAGGGCGCCGATCCGTTTTTCAGATAGGCGATAGATGGAGTTTCCAAGTTGATCGAGAAAACGATCGAATTCAGAAAATTCTTTGAAGCGACGTCCTTTGAAACTAAGTTTGGATAGAGCTGCACGCAGTTCTGGTTGGAAAATAATAACGATCGCGATCATGAGGATGTTCGAAACTTTAATCAGGATCTGATGCAGGATGGGGAGTTTAAATAGAGAGGAAGCTGCCAAGATGAGCATGAAGGCAAACAGACCAATAAGAAGATCTTTGGAGCGAGTATTCCAGAAAAAAGAGAGCAAATAGCTGAGCATGATCGTAATGATCAACATCTCAATAAATGGTACAACTGAATGAAACATTTCTATTTTTCCTCTAAAACTAAGGCCATTCTCCGAAAAAAAATAAAAAAGTCAAGGAATTGAAACAAGAGGGTCAAGTTTTTACTTGCATAGGAAACCCGACGACAGCGTCGTAGCAGAGGATAAGGTGGTCGACACCGTTCATAGCTCTGTGCGGCTTTTTTTCAGGAGAGAGTTGATGAGCTTCTGAAATGTTGTCTTTTGATAGACCTGTTACCCAAGGCTGAGGAGTCTTTTTTATGTGAGTAGCCCAATACATAGATGCGAGATCAAGCCAGTGGTAAGGCCAGCCAAGTGATTCCTGCAGGTCGGGATCGACAAGTTGAGAGAAGAAAGCTCTATCAAAGGAGGGGTTTTGGCAAATAAAGACAGCTTCCCCACGCTTGATGCCATGCTGTGCAAAGGCAGTAATAGTTGCCCCTGAAACACTTTTTAAAGGGAGTCCTTCAGACACTTGTTCCCAGGTGAAACCGTTGACTTGAAGGCTACTTGGATCAGCTCGCTGCCAGTTTGCTTGACTCTGTGCAATGACAGCGTCATAGGCGCACTTGAGCTCTCCTGTTTCGACGTCGACAATCTTATAAGCCAACTCGAGGATTGAGTGTTTGTAAGGGTTTAATCCACTCGTTTCTGTGTCTAAGAATACTGCAAGCATTTGCCAATGTTATCAGGGGCTTGTCGATTATTCAATTAAAATATATGGTCAACTCAAAACAGGGGGAGGATTATGGAGCATCAAACTGGAATGACAAAAGAGGATCGGGCGATCGTTAGTGGGGCTTTATCAAAGCTCTTGGCAGATACCTATGTTCTCTATGTGAAAACACAGCATTTTCACTGGAATATCCACGGTCCAGAATTTTATGCTCTCCATCTGTTGGCTCAAAAGCATTACGAGGAGATGGCCGGGGCGATCGATGAAATCGCTGAAAGAATCCGCGCTCTTGGCTTTTTCGTAGAAGGATCGATGGAGTCCTTTTTAAAGCTCTCTTCTATCTCGGAAGATCATGAGATTCACCCTAAACATAAATTTATTGAAAATTTGATTCAATCCCACGAGGTTGTGATTCGTGATGCTCGTAAATTAGCTCAAATCGCTGAGAAATACCAGGATCCGGCTACTGTTGATCTAATGGGGCGCAGACTCATTGCCCACGAACAGGCTGCTTGGATGCTTCGCAGTCAACTATAAAATTTAACTGCGCTTTTCCTTGATTGAGCTTTAGCTGGGGATGTGGTATCATCTTCCCTATGGCGTTATCCTTACAGAAATTTCGTGAAATTGTTTTTCAATTTCTCTATAGTCGCGGTTTTGAAGAGAGCGAGATAGGGGAGTTGTCCCTAGTGATGCGCCAAAATGCTGTCCCTAAAAAGGCGGCGAGAGAGGCGCTGGAAAAGGCGGAAGAGATCTGGAAAGTGCGAGAGGAGCTAGATCAGCTCATCGATGGGAAGTCGGACTCTTATGATTTAGAGCGAGTTCCTATGGTTGAGCGGACGATTTTGCGCCTTGGCGTGTATGAACTGCGCTATACAGACCTGCCACCTAAAGTAGCAATTGCAGAGTCCTTACGCCTCACTCGTAAGTTTGCTACTCCAGAAGGGATCACTTTTGTCAACGCTCTTTTAGACGCCCTTTATAAGGAGACAGAAGAGAATGCGTCCATTTCAGAAGAACCAGTCTCTTCGTGAGTATTCTACCTTCGGTATCGGGGGTGCTGCTCGCTATTTTACAGAAGTCACATCCATTGAAGAGCTTCAAGAAGTCCTTTTGTACTGCCATCAAAATGCTTTGCCATTCCATGCCTTAGGAAAAGGGTCCAATTCTCTTTTCGATGATCGAGGATTCGATGGGCTTGTCATTCTGAATAAAATCGCTTTTTATGAAGTAGAAGAGAATCTTGTATCTGTGGGTGCAGGTTTTAGTTTTTCTCTTCTTGGTGTGAAGACCGCGCGCCTTTGCCTTGGAGGGTTGGAGTTTGCCTCTGGTATTCCTGCATCTGTTGGGGGAGCGATCTTCATGAATGCAGGTGCAAATGGTGTTGAAACTTGTGACACACTTATTGAGACTACATTTGTAAATGAGAGAGGAGAGCTAGAAGTCCTCCCAAGAAGTGGCATTACATTTGCCTATCGTCAAAGCTCTTTCCACGAAAAGAAAGGGATGATTGCTGGGGCAAAGTTTCTTCTCACACCTTATTCAGTAGCACGCAAAAAGCAGCTTGAGATCATCGCCTACAGGCAAAAGACACAGCCTTATGGAGACAAATCCTGTGGATGTGTCTTCCGAAACCCTGAAGGACAAAGTGCTGGGGCTTTAATTGATGCGTGCGGTCTAAAAGGAAAAAAAATTGGGGGTGCTCAAGTCTCCAATTTACATGCCAATTTTATCATCAATAAAGAGGGCGCGACTACGCAAAATATCCTAGAACTTTCCCAGTACGTTAAAGAGAGTGTAAAAAATAGTACTGGAATAGAATTAGAGATAGAGATTAAAATAATTCCTTATCAGAAGAAAGAATGAGTTTTCGCGCCGACCTGCATTGTCATACTACCTGTTCTGATGGGACCACAAGTCCTGAAGAACTTATCTCCATCGCCAAAGAAATTGGTCTCTCTGGAATTTCGATTACTGATCATGACTGTATTACAGCCTATAAAACAGCGATCCCGGCTGCAAAAAAAGCAGGGATTTGGCTGGGAAGTGGCATAGAGTTCTCCTCTGTTGATGAAGGGGTGAGCGTTCATGTGTTGGGGTATGATTTTGACTTAGAAAGCCCAGCGCTTAATGCCCTCTGTGCAAAACATATCAAAAGAAGAAAGCAGCGGAATCAGAAAATCCTGGAGAAGCTTGCTAGAAAGGGAATAAAAGTAGAAGTGGAAGAATCTGAAACAGACCCAATAGGACGCCCTCATATTGCTCTAGCGCTTGTAGAAAAAGGCTATGTTGGATCTATTCGAGAAGCTTTCAAGCGTTTCATCGGAGATGGAGGACCTTGCTTTGACCCAGGCGAGCCAGTCACTACAGATGAAACCTTAGAAGTGATTCATAAGGCAGGTGGAAAGGCTTTTATTGCGCATCCACACCTTATGAAGGCGCAGCGCCATATTGCAAAGCTTTTAGAGAAACCCTTCGATGGGATCGAGTGCTACTATTCAAAGTGTGACCCAAATCAAGAACGTAGGTGGGTCAATAAAGCAAAAGAAAAAGGTCTTCTTATAAGTGGAGGATCAGATTTTCATGGAACAATCAAGCCTGGAATTCCACTTGGGTGTTCCTGGGTTGGGCAAGAAGGATTTGAGGAGATATTCGAAACGCACAAATGGAAGTAATCAACGACTACAATACCACGATTAAGACCCTATTTGAGCGCAGACCTAAAAAGCGTTCGAGTTTGTCTATAATGCAAGGCCTCCTTCCTAGGCTGGGTAATCCTCATCTGCACTATCCTACTGTTCACATTGCTGGAACAAATGGAAAAGGGCAGGTTGCTGTAAAGCTTGCCTTTGCCTTGCAAAGTGCAGGCTATCGAGTAGGGCTTTTCACCTCCCCGCACATCATCGATTTTGAAGAGCGGATTCAGGTTAATGGAAACAAAATTCCAAAAGAGAAGGTAATCGAATATTACACAGATATCGAAAAACTCTTCACATCCACCGATCTAGAGCCCAATTTCTTTGAATGTATTACTTGCATGGGGTTTCGCTACTTCAGAGAAGTAGAAGTTGACATCGCTATCATAGAGGTGGGTCTTGGTGGAACCTTTGATGCTACGAATGTCGTAGAACCTTGTCTAACAGTCATAACTTCCATTAGTTACGATCATACGAACTATTTGGGAGATTCTTTAGATGAAATTGCTGAACAAAAAGCTGGCATCATCAAACCAGATACCCCAGTTGTTGTCGGGCCTAGAGCAAAATATCTCCCGATTTTTAACCGTGCAGAAGCTGTTTTGGCACCAATTAATGTCGTTGAAAGAAAATCCTGCTTTTACGACACAGAAAATCAATCCGTTGCAAAAGAAGCTCTCTCCATTCTTGATCACAGATTTCCTATGAGCAAAGAAGCTATGGAAGCTGGGTTAAACCAGAGCTTACCTTGTCGTTTTGACAAGAGAGGTAGCGTGATCTACGATGTGGCACATAACCCAGATGGATTTACTCGACTGGCCAACGCATTGGAACATGTTTATCCCTATCGCACTTTTCGTTTTGTAATAGGAGTCAGTCAAGAAAAAGACACAAGAGGGTGTTTGGAGCAAATCAAAGACAAGGCAAAACATATCCACTTTGTGGAGGCAGCTCGAGAAAACACCGCTTCTCTAACAGATCTTGAACAAGCTTTTCAGTCCATTGCGACATGTCCTTACTCACTAGAGAAAAGTATCACGGATGGAGTAAGAAGAGCAAAAGCTGCACTTGTGAAAGATGAAATACTTGTTGTGTGTGGCAGCTTTTACATTATGGCAGAAGCGATTGCAGCTTCTGCTGGAACGTCAGCCTTGAAGAAGGAAGAGATTAGGCCTGCAGCTCATGGATAGTAGACTTTTCCCATTCAATACAAGGATCTCCATCAGCAATTTCAAGGAGCGCGCAGATCACTGCTTCATGGGAGCCCTCTGCAGCATCTAAGCGACGCCTTTGTCCAGTGCTTAATCTAGAGCGAAGAAGGTTGAGCTTCAAGAGCGCTTCACGATCTTGTTGTCGGTAGAAAAGATCTGCAATTTCATATAGTTCCATTGCAAGATCTTCGTCGTCTCCATTCATAGAAAATTCGGCACGTATAACGGCTTCTTGGAGAAGAGTCTTCAACAAGTGAATTAATTGAACGTGTTCTTTCGATGTTTCCCCTTTAGTCGAAAGAACACGATCAGCATGCTCTGTGAGTTGGAGCGCCAGAGTTATAATTTTTCTGTGCTGTAAAGAAGGGCAGCGATGCTTGAATAAAAAATGAATGTTGTGACGCAGCTCGTTCACCTGGCGAGCAACTTTTAAGATCGTTCCGGATTCTAAAGAAGAGCCTAAGTCGATCGCTTCTCTTGAAATCAAAGAGATTTCAAAGTCTTCAAATTGTTCCTCAATTTCTCTGTACAAACTGATGATTTGAGTCTTCATTTGAGAAAATTGCACAAACTGCTTTGTAGCACGCCCTTCTGATTCTAGAAGAGTTTCTACCGAGTCTTGCAGTGTTTCCAGCTCTTCATTGAGAGCCTTTCGTGCTCTTGGGGTAACGGGTTCATTGGTTACCTTCTCTTGCACTTGCTGAATTTTTTGACTGATCTTACAAAATGATTGAAAAGTGGTCTCGTTAATATGCGGCATAATAACAACCTCCCTTTACTTAATATATTCTAATTCTACCACCTTTACTGATTCTTTACAATTCCCTAACATTACTTTAATAAAGGGGATATGCACAAAACAATTGAAAGAGCGGTAGGGGTGTGTATTTAAGAAGACGCTGAATAACTCGTCCCTTTCCTCTGGAGTCCTAGCTGATACAAACAGTGCTCTCGTAAGTCACTGATTATTAATAGTCAGATTCTTTTTCCAAGAGAGCTAGTCTGTTCTAAAGCCTCATGAGACTGGAAATCTCGAATTAATCAAGAATTCCTTAATTTTTTTGGATTATGAGCAATGATGGAGCCTGGCAACGGTTTTTCCAGCTATGGAAGGAAACGCTCCACTGTTGAGGAGAAAGGCTTTCAGAAAAGCGAAGGAGGGCACTTTCTTCTAAAGCGCCTTCCGGATGCCCGGGATAACAGGTAATACTGACGATTCCCTGTGGTAAAATAAGCTCTAAGGCATTTTCAAGACTCTTTAGAGTTGAATGAACTCTAGTAGTTATTTCTTTATCGCCACCTGGAAGATACCCTAAATTGTAGATGATTAAGCGGATTGGCTTGTCTCTATCAGGGAAAGACTCGTGGCTTTGGTGATAAAGCAATACTTTACCCTTTTCAACGCCACTAGTTTCGAGAAGTTCTCGAGTCTTTTGCAGTGCTCTTTCTTGAATATCTAACCCGATGACTCCTTCACACTTACTAGCTAAAAAAAGGGTGTCATGTCCATTTCCGCAGGTAGCATCAATTGCCCAGTCTCTCTTTTGAAGGACTTTATCCCAGTAGAGACGGGCTAAATCAAGGTGTGAATTAAAAATTGAACGCTTTCTTTTCTCTTTCATGGAATTTGCCTCTACTGTATCATGGTCCAACATATTTGTGGGGTATTAGCTCAGTTGGTTAGAGCGCCACGTTGACATCGTGGAGGTCAGCTGTTCGAGTCAGCTATATCCCATTTGCCCGCCCTATTCCAAAGAATAGGGCTGTTTTTTTAAGGGTTTCATGACTGTTAATCGCACAGCTGCATTTCTTTTGAATATTGCCATTCGGAAAGTTTTTCCTGCGGTGAAGTGCTGCTTTTCTGAAGGCGATTTGCAAGGGTTTTCTTGCGAGTTTTCCTACTCAGAAGTCTTTTCAGAAGACTACTTGCGTCTTATAGAAAACACGATGAAAGAATTGAGCAGAGAAGAGATCCGTGTTATGGAAATGCTTGGATCAAATGCAAAAGATTTTTTTCTGCATCGCGGGCAAAAAGAACTAGCTAAGAGCCTTGACGGAGTCGGGGGAACAGTTTTTGTAGCTCAAATTGGAGAGTTTGCTGATCTATGTGAAGGGGAATTAGATGAGTGTAAATATTTCTCTTTGCTAGAACTTCACCAAGAAAAGCGCCGGGTGTGTATTGAAGGTGTAGCCTTTGCAAGTGGCAGAGATCAGAAAGCCTTTCTGAAAAAATTAAAGCAATATCCAAAGAAGAATCATCAATATTTAGCAAAGCTACTAGAACTATATGAGGAAGAAAGTTGGCATCCAAAAGGGATGCAGCTTCGCCGTGTCTTGATCGATCTCTGGCGCGGTATGGTTAAAAAAGAAGGATTTGAAGAAGTAGAAACTCCTGATCCAGCGGGGTATTTTGCTCAAACAGAAAGAGAAAAATTTAGTTGTTGGAAGGGTTTAAGAGAGATCAATTACTCCTTTAGTGAAGATAGTACGCATTCTTCCTTGCAATTCATCCAAAAATGGATTAATATTTTCACTTTCGAGTATCGATGGGTTTTAGTTCGTTCTCACCAGAAAAAAACCAGTCGAATTCTCGAAAAAGCTTTATGTTCGTGTGATATGGAATACCACACGATCGAAGAAGAAGCAAAGACCGCCCAAATCGAGTTGCACATACAAGATGCAATGGGGCGTTATTGGGTTGGGCCCAGGCTCCGACTTGAGAAAGGGGGCGTAAGCTTTTCTCTGTTTGGAGATATAAAGCGTTTCATAGCCCTTCTTCTAGAGAAATTTGAAGGGGAGCTGCCTTTTTGGCTTTTCCCCGAGCAGGTAAGAGTACTATCTCTTGGGGCTCTTGGAGAAGTGAATCTCGGGCCACTGGTTGAAATTTTTAATCGGCAGGGGATTCGTTACTCGGTGGATGAAGGGCCGGCTCCATTGAAGGAAAAAATGCATCGGGCATTGCATGCGAAAGTGCCTTGTGTTATGGTATTTGGAAAACAAGAGGAGAAGCTCCAGCAGCTGAAAATTAGAACCTATGGTTCCAGCATGGACAAAGCGATGACTTTAGACAAAATAGAACAGTTCTTGGCGGAGAGAAAAGTTGAGAATTAATAGACAAATCCGAGCCTCAAGTGTACGCGTAATAGGTAAAGATGGGGGACAGGTAGGGGTCTTATCAATCCAAGAAGCACAAGCTTTGGCGGACTCGGATAAACTCGATCTTGTGGAAATTTCCCCTAACGCACAGCCTCCCGTTTGTAAGATTGTTGACTATGGGAAGTTCAAGTATCAGCAAACGAAAAAAGATAAAGAGAATAAGAAAACACAGCACCAGGTCAAGATAAAAGAGATCAAGGTCAAGCCCAATACTGATGAGCATGATTTGCAAGTAAAACTCAAAAGAGCCCGTGATTTTATTCAGAAGAATAATAAGGTTCGAGTCACTTGTATGTTCAGAGGTAGAGAGATGGCTCACCCTGAGATTGGAAGAAGAGTGGTTCAGAAGATAGTGGACGAGCTTGCGGATATAGCAACTGCAGAAGCTTTCCCTAAGCAGATGGGGCGTAATCTTTCAGTTACCTTAGCACCTGGAGTTAAGAAGAGTAAGGAGAAAATCCGTGAAAGTAAAAATGAAAACAAAGAAAGCGGTACAGGCGCGGTTTAAGGTCACAGGGACTGGAAAACTAGTGCGTCGCCGTCCGGGTAAACGACACATTTTGACGAAGAAGTCGTCAAATAGAAAGCGTCGTTTGGGAAAATCAACTCTTGTTGATAAAACCCAATCAGGCATGTATGCCCGTCTAATAGGAGCGTAAATAATGAGTAGAACCACTAATGCTGTCGCTAGACACAAGCGGCGTAAACGTTTGATGAAACTTGCCAAAGGTTTCGTTGGCGATCGTAAGAATCATATCCGTTTAACCAAGAATGCAGTTATGTCTGCGCTTGCCTTCAGCACGCGCCACCGCAAGCTGCGTAAGCGTGAGTTTCGTAGACTCTGGATCATTCGTATAGGTATTGCTTCTAAAATCAATGGCCTTTCTTATAGCAGAATGATCAACGGGCTTGCTAAGTCTGGGTGTGGTCTAAATAGAAAAATGCTCTCTGAGATGGCTATCCGCGATCCAGAAAGCTTCGCAGCTGTTGCAGCTGAAGCAAAGAAAGCACTAGCATAAAGAAGTGGTGACTGTAAAAGGTCACCACCTCATTCTAACGAGAATTTCTGTGGAAGAAAAAATCCTTTCTCTTAAAAAGACCTTTCAAAAAGATCTTCAAGTCGTCAAACATTCAAAAGATATCGAACAGCTCAAAGTAAAATACTTGGGCAGAAAAGGCCCTATTCAAGGCCTCATGGTCGAGTTGCGCAACGTCTCTCCAGAAGAGCGTCCTCTTGCAGGCAAAATCATCAACGAGCTAAAAAAAGAAGTCGAGCATCTCTGTGAGCAAGCGCTCACTTCGTTTGCACAAGCTGAGGAAAGCAAGCAACTTGAAGAGGAGAAGATTGATGTCACACTTCCAGGTAAACAGCAGTTTCTAGGTAGACGTCATCCCATTCGGATCATGCTCCACGAAGTAATTGATATCCTTGCTGGAATGGGGTTTTCTGTTCAGTGTGGTCCAGAAATTGACTCTGACTGGTACAACTTCGAAGGGCTCAACTATCCACCTGATCACCCAGCTCGGGACATGCAAGACACCTTCTATGTGACAGAAGACCTTCTCCTTCGTTCTCAAACTTCCAATGTGCAGCTTCGCTCCATGGAAAATTACAACCCACCCATTCGGATCATTGCCCCAGGAACTGTCTTCCGCAATGAAAACATCAGTGCAAGATCCCATGTCTTTTTCCACCAGGTAGAGGGGATCTATATTGATGAGGGAGTCTCTTTTGGAGATCTCTTTGCTACGATGGAAGAGTTCTGGGCCAAACTCTTTAAAAAGAGCGTAGAAACTCGTTTTCGCCCTAGTTACTTCCCATTTGTAGAACCGGGGATAGAAGTCGACCTCAAGTGCACTGCCTGCGAGGGGAGGGGGTGTCGCCTCTGTAAACAGAGCGGCTGGCTTGAAGTGTGCGGTGCTGGCATGGTTCATCCAGAGGTTCTCAAAAATGGTGGAATCGACCCACACAAGTACTCAGGTTATGCCTGGGGGCTTGGGATCGAACGTCTTGCCATGCTCCGCTACGGAATCAGTGACATCCGCATGTTCACAGAGAACGATATGCGCCTACTAGCGCAGTTCTAACGTGTTAAACCTAGAAGAAGTCTCCCTTGAATTTGGAGATCGCATCCTTTTTGATGATGTGACCCTCACACTCTCTAAAAAGTATCGCTATGTCATAGTCGGAGCAAATGGTACTGGCAAGACAACCCTTCTCACTCTTCTTGCTGAGCAGATGAGTCCTACACTGGGCACTATTTCCAAAGCAAAAGCTTCGAAGATAGGTTGGATGAGGCAAAAACTTCACCTATATGATGAACACCCTATTGTTGATGTAGTGATCCAAGGCAGAGAAGATCTTTGGAAAGCTTTTGAAGAGAAAAATAGCCTCCTTGAAACCGAGAACTTTGGAGAAAAAGAATCAAACCGTCTATCCAAGCTTGAAGAGCGGATCGCAAGACTCGATGGCTATCGAGCGGAAGCTGATGCAGAAGCTCTTCTCACGGGGCTTGGGATCGCTTTAGATAAACACAGGGAGCCTCTAAAGCAATTCTCAGGAGGGTGGAAGATGCGCGTGCTTCTTGCACAACTACTCTTCAATAATCCTGACATCCTCCTTCTTGATGAACCGACAAACTATCTCGATATTGCAACAATCGCCTGGTTTGAAAACTACCTCGTTAATTCTTATCAAGGGCTCATCTTAGCTGTCTCGCATGACCAACGCTTTCTAGAAAATCTAGGAACATGTGTTTTAGATATCGACTATGGACAGATCACCAGCTACCCCGGAAGCTACAGTCAGTTCCTTCAGAAAAAAGAAGAGGTTGCCCTTCAAAAGGAAAAAGAGTTTTCTCAGACAGAGACTCAAGTAAAAAGAATGCAACTCTTTGTAGAAAGGTTTAAAAGCAAAGCATCAAAAGCAAAGCAAGCAGCTTCTCGCATGAAAATGATCGAGAAGGTGAAGTGGCCTGAACTTGGTCGTTCTTCTCGTCGCAATCCCGATTTCGTTTTCATCCCAAAAAACAAGCCAGGGCAGATTCTTCTTCAAGCAAAAGGGCTCTGCAAGATCTTTGACCCAGACATCCTTATAGGCCCCCTCAATCTTGAATTGCATAGAGGAGATCGAATTGCTTTTGTTGGAAAGAACGGGGGAGGAAAAACTACCCTCGTCAAGCTTCTTACAAATGAACACATCCCAGATGAAGGGTCTATAAAAATCGGGCACCGAGTAGAAGTAGCGGTCTTTCAGCAAGAGCATAAGCACCTCTTTATGGGAGAGGAAACGGTTCTTTCTTGGTTAGAAAACGCTACAAGCGGAATCCCTGTAGAGAAGCTAAGACAAACTCTCGGAAGACTCCTTTTCCGTCCCTCTGATGCGAGCAAAAAAATCAAAATGCTCAGTGGGGGAGAGATGGCACGCCTTCTCCTTGCAAAAATCATGCTTGGTGGGGCGAACCTCCTTGTCCTTGATGAGCCCACTAACCACCTTGATCTTGAGTCCAAGGAAGCGTTAGCTAACGCACTTACTAAGTTCCCAGGAACTGTTATCTTCGTCAGCCATGATCGCTATTTCATCCAGCATGTCGCTACCAAGATCATCGAAGTTAACCGTGAGAGCATTCGGGAAGTTACCGCGCAAGAGATCTGATAGTTTGATAATACCCCCAATTGACGCATTTTTCAATTGGATGCATTATCGAAAGATTCTAGAGATGAAACGACCGAACTGATCAGGGGGTCTCTAAATCTTTGGCAAAGCACTTATTCAGTGTCTCCTCAATAATAGATCATTCTGTTATGTTGTTTTCAAATAGAGCGTTTGGAGTAAGCAAAGATGCCAGAGAAAAGATTAGAAGGAAAAGTAGCTTTAGTTACAGGAGCTGCACAAGGGATTGGCAAGGAAATAGCTATTTTTTTTGCTAAGGAGGGAGCTACCGTTATCGTATCGGATATCAAAGATGCAGAAGGCGAGTCTGTAGTCCAAGAGATCGGCGGAGAGGCTACCTATGTTCATCTCGATGTACAACAAGAAGAAAATTGGCAGGTAGTTACCAAAGATATCCTAGATAAGTTCGGCAAACTTGATGTCTTAGTCAATAATGCAGGTATTACTGGATTCCAGGAAGGATTTGGACCACAGGATCCTGAACAAGCTTCCCTAAAGAGTTGGCATGCAGTTCATGCTGTTAACTCAGATGGTGTGTTTCTTGGATGTAAATATGGGATCCAAGCTATGAAAAGTGGACAAGCAGGATCGATTATCAACGTTTCTTCCAGATCTGGCTTGATTGGTATTCCAGGTGCTGCAGCTTATGCTGCTAGTAAAGCAGTGGGGCGTAATCACACAAAAAGTGTTGCTTTATACTGTTGTGAGAAGAACTATCCAATACGCTGCAACTCAATCCATCCAGCAGCCATCTTAACCCCGCTTTGGGAGCCTATGTTAGGCACTGGAGCTGATAGAGAAGAGAATATGGCTAAGATAGCCAGAGATATTCCTATGCAGAAGATGGGGATGCCAGATGATGTTGCTTATGCAGCGCTGTATCTAGCTTCTGATGAATCAAAATACATCACAGGCATTGAGCTAACGATTGATGGTGGGATCTTAGCTGGTGCCAGTGCATCTCCTAAAAAGCAAGAGTAAGGATGAAGAAACATTAGGTATTATTGACATCTCTTAATAAGTCGATAAGCTTCTGCTCAAATTCTTCAAACTTACTTGTTTGCCCCTCGAGAGCAGCCCATTTTCTTAGCTCTTCAATTTTGATTTTTGCCTCAATGCAGATACTTAGGGCTTGTTCAAGTCCTTGTCTATCATTCCAGTGAAAATAGCTCGCAAGTCTGTCCTTTACACTATCTTCTGGTCGAAGCATTCGAATGGTGCCTAACTTTGATTTTTTATCCTTGAATTTGTCGATTGGTTGATCACCAACTGCTATAGGAGGGGAGACGAACTCGACAATCCAAGGGCAGTCTTTATGAGAAAAATGACGCCCTTCAGGATAGAAATTTAGTTGAGCCATGGCCTGTTTAACAGCTTTCATATCTTGGTAGGTAGCAAAATCAAGATCATAGGACTGATATCTGTTTTTCGAATAAATTGTGACACAGGCTCCACCAACGAGCACAGTATCAATTCCGTTATTTCGTAATTCAGTCGATAGAAAAGCAGCAAGCTGTTCTAGGGCTATATTCTTCCAGTCAATCATCAGAGAGCCTCTTTAGTGGCTTTCCCGTCTTTCTAGGCCTTCGTCTTAAAGGTGCTTCATAAAATCGCTTTTTCATCTCAATGGGCAAAAAGTCATAGGCCTTGTTTAGAAAGGCTTTAAGCTCCTTTAGAAATGGATAGCGAGGGTTGAACTGAAACATCCTAGTTTTCCCTTCTTCCAGGGCGACGATAACTCCACCATCTTCTAAGCGCATTAAGGCCTTTTGGACACTATATAAAGGAGTTTCAAGGATTTTTGATAGTTCTGAGCCGTAGCTTTTTTCATTCATGAGAAGGTAGAAAAGGATTTTCTCAATTACGACATTACCGAACAATTTTTCTAGCATATATCCACCAAGGAGTTTGGTTTTGTTACCAATGTATTTGGTTATACTACCAAGGAAGTTAGTGGATGTCAAACTCCCCGAAAAAGATTTTACAAATCTTTTACAGTAAGAGATTTAGATCGGATGATTTTTCGAAAAAAAACTGTAAGATTGGAGAAATGTTTTTAGATGTTTATATTTTTTCGAATTGTCTATAATCGCCTCATGGATGCAATTTGGCAGGCTTTAAAAAACACCCCTTGGTGGGTATTTTTCTTGTTCTTTTACCTCATGAAAGTTGGGTTGGATGCTACGAAAACAACTGTGGTTTCCTTAAAGAAGCTCTTTATCTTGCCCATTGTTTTTCTTGTGGTGTCCATCAATACTTTAGTCACTTCTGTTCAGGTTAACGCACTAACTTTGGGCACCTATCTTTTTTCGTTATTCTGTGGAGTAGTTGGCGGCTGGATACTAGTGAAGAATTTTAACTTGCAGTTTGATAAGCGCCGAGGGCTTGTCAAACTCCCAGGAAGTTGGATCACCCTGATCCTCATACTGGTTATTTTCCTAGCAAAATATTACTTTGGCTATTCCTTAGCAACAGATCCTACCAAAGCAGAAGATACGATTTTTGAAATTTCAATGCTGAGCGTTTCTGGTGCATGTACAGGACTGTTTTTAGGGCGCCTATCTAATTATCTCTATAAAAGACGACTAGCATCCCATCAAGACCTTAAGTAGTCCTTGTTGGAGTTCTTGATCATTTAGGCAGTGATAGGGGAGGTAAATTGCCTCTTTTAGCCTGGAGCTTTTGCAAGTTGAACACAAGGTTTTCATCTCCCTCTAATCAAAAAAACCACGCGCAAGGCGTGGTTTTTATTCGGAAGAGGTAGGATTCGAACCCACGGTCCCGTGAAGGACTTCTGTTTTCAAGACAGACGCAATCGGCCACTCTGCCACTCTTCCAGTGCACAGTAGTATAGCTAGAAGAGCTTATATTTCAAGGATTGCGTTGATGATATCGGGATTTTTTTCACTTGGCGTGAGTGAAAACCCAACTCTTTCAAGCATTTTTTTCATCGCGACATTGTTTTTGAGGACCTGCACGTGGATAGAATGGATCTGTTCATGCTTGGCGATTTTGAGGGCCGACTCAAGAAGTTTTGAACCAATTCCCTTTTTTTGGGCGGAGTCGTGGATGATGATTTTGATATCCGCATCTGTTGTAAGAGGGGTTTTAGCTAGACGAAGGGCTCCGAGCATTTTACCTTCTTTTTCAGCTAGAAGGGGAATCTCTCTGTCATAATCTGTATGACAGATTCGGATCATCCGTTCGTGGCTGGTTCGCTCTTCAAGAGACATTTCTTCAAAATAGCGTGCTCGGACTGTCTCTTTAGAGAGCTCTTTGTGGAAAGCGATCACGAGGGGCTCATCTTCGGGACGGATGGGTCTGAGTGTAATGGTCTCGTTATTTGGGAGGGTGACTTCGGAGATGTATTGGGAGGGGTAAGGGCGAATAACGGGCTTTACGATGGGCTCTTTAGAGAGGACGATACGAGCATCGAGGGCGACGAGTTGATCGGAGGAGGCGAGCATGGGGTTGATGTCACATTCAGAGATATGGGGGTGAGAGACGACCAATTCTGAAAAGGCAATGAGGATCTGCTCTAGTTTGGCGAAGTCTATGGATTCTCTTCCTCGAACACCTTTGAGGGCTTCATAGATTTTAGTGCGGCTCATGAGTCGGTTGGCAAGTGTAGCTGTAAGGGGAGGTAAGCCCAATGCTCTGTCCTTATAGACTTCTACAAGCTGTCCACCTGTTCCAAAAAGGACGACAGGGCCGAACTGGGCATCAACCGTGCTGCCAAGGATGATCTCGTATCCTTCGAGTTTGATCATTTTCTGTACGGTTACACCGAGGAAGTGCTCGGCTCCAGCCTTTTCTGTGACGGAGGCCTGGATCTGTTCGAAGCCTTTTTTTACGCTCTCTTTATCTTTAAGGTTGAGTAGGACACCTCCTACGTCGGTTTTGTGTGTGATGGTCTCTGAGTGAAGTTTTAGTACGACAGGGTAGCCGATCTCTTCAGCAGCTTTTGTAGCTTCCTCAGAAGAAGTGGCGATTTCAGTTCGTACGATGGGGATGGAATAGGAGGCAAGGACACGTTTAGATTCTTCTTCGGTGAGGAGCTCTCTTCCCTCTTTCAGTGCTTTTTGAATGATCTCTTCTGTTGTTTGAATCCGAGTTTGGACACCGGCAAGGTCTTCTCGGATCTCGGGTGTTTCATAAAGGGATTGAAGGGCATAGGTCTGTCTCCACATCGCTGCAAAGGCTTTACTCGCACCATCTGGGTATATGAAGTTGGGGATACTCGAATTGCTTAAGACATCGATCCCCACTTGTACAGCCTCTCCCCCCATCCAGCTAGCTAGTAGTGGCTTGTTCTTGAGTTTTGCATAGGGTTTAAGGCACTCGGCTGTTCCTTTGATATCGGTCATGTCTTGAGGGGATAGGATAGCTAATATGCCGTCTATGTTGGGGTCTTCGGCAATGATTTCAATAGATTTGGCATAGCGGTCAGGGCCTGCATCTCCAAGTAGGTCAACCGGGTTGGAATGACTCCAGGCATCGGGAAGGAATTGATTAAGAGCTTCAACAGTCTCAGTGCTTAGCTCTGCGATTTCCGCGCCATACTGGGCTGCAGAGTCGGTTGCGAGAACTGCAGGGCCACCAGCATTGGTTAAAATGGCTAAACGGGGGCCTTGGGGAGTGGGTTGTTTGGCCAGTACTTCTGCCATATCAAAAAGGTCACTGATTTCATCAACGCGCAAGACACCAACTCTTCGCATGGCTGCATCGAAGACTTCATCGCTACCAGCCATCGAGCCAGTATGGGATGCAGCTGCTTTAGCAGCAGCCTCTGTTCTTCCTGCTTTGATGACGATGATCGGTTTATTTAAAACGACTTCTTTAGCAGCGGAGAGGAAGGCTTTTGCGTCTCCAATTGCCTCCATATAAATGAGAATGCTGCTTGTATTGGGGTCGCTTCCTAAATAATCGATGAGATCGCCCCAATTAATATCTGCCATAGAGCCGATCGAGACGAAGGCGCTAAAGCCAATCTTTTGCTTTAGGCTCCAGTCAAGAACTGCTGTACACATAGCACCAGATTGGCTAATAAAGGCTACATTACCTTTAAGGCCCATGGACGCTGCAAAGGTGGCATTGAAGTTAGTGAGGGGGTTCATAATGCCGAGGCAGTTAGGACCTACAAGGCGTAAACCACCCTTACGTGCTCGCTTCAGCACTTCGTTTTCTAGAGCAAGTCCCTCGGGGCCCAGCTCTTTAAAACCTGCAGAAATGATGATCGCTCCCTTGGCTTTTTTAGCAACGCATTGGTCTATAATGCCGGGGATAGTTTTTGCTGGTGTGATGATGACTACAAGCTCGACTTCTCCTGGGATCGCTTCTAGAGAAGGGTAGCATTTGAGATCGAAAAGGGTTTCATACTTGGGATTGATTGGATAAATCTCCCCAGGAAAGTCTCCAGCAACGAGGTTATTCAGTAGGGTGTTGCCAACGGCATTGAGTGTTTTCGTTGCCCCGATTACAGCCACACTCTTGGGGTTGAAGAAGGGTTCCAGCTGGTGAGCTGGTCTCTCTAGAAACTCATGGGATGGATCAATATTGATTTTTTCCATAATAGACTAACGTCTTCTTCCTCCACCTCTACGGCCACCGCCGCCTCTTCTTCCTCCACCTCTGCGACCACCACCGCCTCTACGACGACCTCCGCCGCCACCTCTTCGGCGTCCACCTGCACTTCTACGACGCCCTCCGCGAGCGCTTCTTCTTCCACCACCATAACGTCTTCCACCACGTCTACCTCGTCCAGCTCGGCGACGGCCTCGACGATAATCACGGCGACCTCTTCGGCGATATCGACGTCCGTATCCATAATATCCGTAGTAACCGTAGCCTCTGCCATAATAAGGATAGTAGTATGGGTAGCACCAGTCTGATCCGTAACCATATCCATATCCGTAGCCATACCCATATCCATATCCAGGGGGGCAGTAGGGAGCATAGTCGTAGTATCCACCGTAAGGATAGACTCGAATTTGGAAGCCAGTAGTCTCGATTACAGGCTCCGTTGTGTCTACGGGGGCAACCGTGAGAACAAGAGCACTTAATGCGGAAAGTAGATTCATTTAAACCCTCTCTTTTAGAAGACCGCTTAAGCAATTTACTCATCGAATCTTCGACAAAGTAATTACTCATCCTTCTTTTGCTCATTATACAACTAATTATTTTAATTAATAATTAAAAGATGGGATCTAAATGGAAGTGTTTGGTTTATAAGTTGAAGTATTTTTTTCGTTGATAGACTAGGTTGATGATGAATGCTTCCCAGTCCTTTTTTTCTACAAGAGATTGCAATTTGGTGAGATCAAGTTGCAGAGTTTCGCAAAACCCGGGAAGCAGCTTTGGGATGGATGCTTCATGGTTGGAGAGGTTTTGGGCATTCTTTGTGACGAATTCCTCCCATGGAGCCCGGCCTGTTTTCATCTTAAGAAGGAAAGCTCCAGCTTTTGATTGCTTCTGGAAGTTAGTCAGGCGAGTGGTTTGTATTTCACTACTAAGACAGAAGTAGAAAAATTCCAGGGAGTGTAGAGAGAGGTCTTTGATTTTTTTCTCTATGCTAATCAGAGCTCTTGTATTGGGAATCCATCCCCAATAGCTTTGCACTCCAAGAATGGCAAAAAGAGCAGAAATGTGCTCGAATCCCTCCTTATTACGAAGATCGCCTTCTTCAGAAACAAATATAAGTTTATGGAAGGCGTTCTCTATAGATGAGGTAGAGGGATCTGTTCTGGGATTGGGGGTTGGTGGAAGAGGTTTCGGATCTGGTGGGGCTTGTCCAGGTGAAAAGAAGAAGGATCTTACCCAATCAATGAGGCCATGAAAAAAGGCAAGGACTGTAGAGACAAGACGTCTCGGCTGCCCAAGCGAGCGAATAGTAGAGGGGGTGTTTCTTTTTACTTGGGCAGAAGGGGAAAACGCATCAGTCTGAAGAGGGGGCTTTGTTCTATGCGTAGAAATGGGGCCAATCATATAAAACTGCTCTAAAATTTTTATTGAAGTGGATTTTAAATTTTAGGGAGCATTTCGTCTATGTGAAATTTTTTCGTATACTTCTTTTTCCTGTATTCTATCCTGTATTCTAATAGTGTAATTATAGTGTTCTATATTGCTTAAAATAAGCTTGATTTAATCTGGTTTTATGTTAGAATAGTTTGAAAGATTAATCCCGGAGGAAGTTGAAGTGGAAAAGAATAAATTTTGGAAAAAGTGTATTTTGATTTTGACTGGAACCACACTTGTTCTCGGAGGAATTTTTGGATACCTCAACATGGACTTCAATAGAGAGATGCCAAGCCCTGTTACTTGGCAGGCTTATTCCCCAGAAAACCAACGCTTTGATATTCGCTTCCCTACAGATCCAAAAGAGACTTCACAAGAACTCAGTATAGCCAATAAAAAAATTCAATATCATGAATTTAGCACTGAAAATGAGGGCTCTCACTATGCTGTGAGCTATCTTGACTTTCCAGGGCATTGGAAATGGCTTGGCTCTAATAAGCTTCTTACAAAGTCATTCGAGATGCTTATGAAGAACGAAAAAAATGTAGAAGCGCTGATTGACCAAAAACTTGTTTCTCATCAAGGAAATCCCTCTCTAGAATACCATCTCAAGCAAGATGGTAAAGAAGTGAAGGGTAAATTTGTGATTGTAGGTAATACTCTATACCGTATCACTCTGACTTATCCTTTAGTCGCGAGTGAAAAAGTAGATCCAGGGGCATTTTTTGACTCATTTCAAGTGAAACGCTAAATTTTACTTGATAGTATTTAAATTTTTTGCACAATCGTTTCCCTCATCAAACCTAAGGAACCGATTGTGCCATCGATCTCTAACGACTTACCGCCAGCGACATATCAGTCCACACCTACACAAAAAGCACTCCAAGTTTTAGCTCAACCAGGCCTTGAGATTGACCGTGTTTACGGGGCAATTTTTCGAGTTGGGCAGGAGGATACCCCTTTAGCTTATCACTTGATTGCGTACGGCCAGCCTCTAAAGCTAAAAATGTCAGAGGAGTCACAAGACGGGATGATTGCGCAATTTTATGGGTTTATAAAAGGGATAGAACAGCCGGTCGCATCTTTCCAAATATCCGCTGCAGAGCTTGTTAATAGAACAACGATTGTTCTATCTGGGCCTATGCAAAACGAAGAATAGTTCTAGCTGAAGTTAAGCCTTGTTCTTTTAGGAGGGCTTTCTCCATCTGGCTTTCGATCAGCCCTTGATATGGTGGACTTTCTCGTATTGTATTTCACAGGTGGGTGTGAGCCTTGTTGCATGCGAAGCGTTGCATGCCCTTGGCCTTCTCTCTGTTTCTGAGCCGTAATTGTTTTTGTGCTTTTACTGATCACATGGTTTAAGTTGGTCATCATTTGGGGCAACTTACCTATTTCTGTGGTATAAATCCATTCAGGGATATTGGAGGTGTAGAGGGTATCCACTTCGAGGCTATTTGCTTTAAGCCAGGCTCCAATTTGTTCGAAGGTGTTTGCGGTGTCTATGATATTTAACTCTCTATGAATGACTCTTTTCTCTGCATACATAGCTTTGACTGTATCAAAGGAGTCTTGTGTAGATAGCCACCCTCCTTTTTGCATCATTTCTCGGAAGGAGGGGAGATCATGAACAAAATCCTCTCCAGCCTGTAGTCCTTGGAAATCTAGGTTTTCTCTTGATGAGAGTTCCTGCCAAAATAGCTCCATAAACCCATCTGGAGTGCTCGCCTCACCAATAGTGACTTCAATCAGGTCGAGAAGTGCAATCATATTGGGATCATAATCACAAATAATTGCGCAAGAAGGATTGCGGACAGAAAGAATGTCGTAATTGTACCAACAGGAAAACCCTAGGTGTACAGAGTGTTCTTCTTTAGGGCTTGCCTTAAGTTCTGAAAGAACACTGCTCTGGCCTTTTTCATTACAAAGAACATAGTGCAGATCCTCTAGATGGAGTGAGGCCAGACCCTTTCCTACTGGAAAGCTATTTAAAGGAGCGGTGAGTCGAGTCTTTTCTAACTGAGAGAGAAGGATTTGCGCATGAGATAAGCCAGTTAGAGCAGAGTGGTTGTTATTAATCATTGTTAATTAAATCTTTTTGTTGGTTGTTTTTTCGGGAATTTTATCAAATCAATTAATTGTATTCTATATAGTTTGTTTTTTATATGTATTAAAATATAGTTTTATTTGTAAGTGCTTTATATACAGATCTCTCGGAAAAACATGGATTTGGGGAGAAGGGATCTAGAAGTTATTTTGACTCATTTCAAGTAAAACGCTCAATTTTAATTGATAGTATTTAAATTTTTTGCACAATTATTTCTCGTTTTGAACCTAAGGAACCGATTATGCGCACTTCGCCACTAACACTGAACACTACCGATCCCGCAGCCTTCTTACTTAGAATCTCTCCACCCAATGGTGAGCTAGTAAATCGTTCAATAGATTTGATGCAGCTTCACATATATATTCCTTCTGCGTGTGGGAATAAGGTTGAACGATTCATTCGTTCGGAGAGGCTAGACCCTTCTGCAAGAGAGATTAAGCTTGCAGATATAGACAATGAGCCAGATGCGCATTTTACCATCCATGCCTTTAGTAATAGATGTTCATATCCTTTTGCCGGAGTGCAGGGGAGTCTTAGCGATTTACGTTGCCTTGGTGGGCGGGTTACTCTCCTGCCTACTACTGATTCAAGTGTTATTCGCTAGATAGATGCACTGTTCGTTTCCCTGCATAAGATTGGCTCGGAGTTCTCGTAGACTAGGTTTGTAGGCTAGGCCTGATACTGGATCTCGGATCAAAACAAAATCGTTATCTATTTTGTCGATTACGATCCAGTGTCTTCCTTTTTGTACAAGAGGAAGATATGGGCTGATTGAGACGATAAGAGGAGCGTGTTCAGCAAGTGTTTCGAGCTGGTAAATTTTCTGTTGTCCGACGAGATCTACTTTTTTCATCTGAATTCCGATCTCTTCTCCTAGACTTATAATTTCTTCTGAACGCGTAAAGCAACGAAACTTCCCCCAAAATGCCGTAAGTTCTAGTGGATGTGGAGGGGCTTGTCGACGTAAGTCTGTGAGAAGCATGAGAAAAGCTGTTGAAAGATACCCATATTTTCTGCAGCCTCGAACAACAGTTCGGGTAGTAATTCCGTCAGTTGTTCTTGCGCTGTAAGTATTAGCTAAAGATAGACGTTTACCCACCTTGAGAGGCATTTGCATATTGACGGGGGATTTTGTACTTGGAGAAAAGTCATTTTCGAAAATTGGGACTGCTTTATGCTTCTTCTTAGGCGGACTTGGGGGAGGGGATGAAGGGATATACAGGCAGCGTTTTGTTCCTGTTTTGATCCGATCAAAGACTTCTAGATCTGGTATTGGCCGGCCGGTATTGGTAGGGGCTTCTGCCTCTGGGTTGTTTTGGCCTGCTTGTAATAGTTCCTGCTGGAGAGGGTTGTTTAGGTCGATGGGGTTAATCATTTTTTTTATCTCCTTTTTCGAATATTTAAAGTTGTATTTTATTGTATTATTATGTTTTAAACAAATACGATTAATTAATTTAAATTATACGGTCTTTTTTGAAACTCCACTCCAGAGAGGAAGTGAAAGATGTTTGGGACAAGATACTCCGTAGTGGAGATAGTGTTATTCTTGACAACGTGAATAATCCAAGGACAGAATTTACTGTTTATGCCCTGAGAATAAGGGAGACACCTACTTGTGGGGATAACGGGCTCTATTAATGAGTTTGCCCCTGCCCTTTTTCTCATCTTTATTTTCTGTATTTGGACTTTAGATCTTCTTGAAAAATGTTATGTTTTTTTAACTCTTTTTAATTTAAAAACTTTTGATAGAATTGGTCTTGCTTTTTTAATAAAAGGCCTAATCCCTCAGGTGTGTTGCATAACTCCCTAGAACAAGCAAAATCTTGAAAAACAAAAAGGCATAAGACTAAACTCTTTACGTTCGCAAAAACAAAGGAGCTTATCTTATGCCTCGCCACAAACGTGACTGGAAGCAGTATAACAAACA
>JAJFME010000027.1 GCA_021772375.1 Chlamydiota bacterium
CTGGGGTCAGTCATATCTCCAAAAAGACTGACCAAATCTTGCGTGATCATGTGATACCTCCTAGGGAATAAAGGTATCTACTCTCTATCACAAGAGCATTATCTCTCAAGATTAAATTTTAATGCGTATTCCCTGGTGTAAGTTATCCGACCAGACGATTGTACTAGGATCATTTGCTATTGGAGTTCCTCTTGCAGATGCTATATGGAGTGTCTACCAGGCACGGGTTCCAGGGTTGATGGAGAAGGTAAAGGTGTGTGGAAAGAATCGATGGCTCTGGATCACGCCTATCTTGTTTGTAGCAAATGTTGTTTTATTCCCGATTCATTTTGCCAGGTGTGAAAGATGATCTATATTTTCTACTTAAGATTGGGCGAGAGAGTGCAAAATATAGAATATAAGGGGAGTGAAAAAGGGGAAAGCGGTAAGCCGGATTCTGTCCAAGATTTACATCTTGGGGCAATCATTCCTCTAGGGAGTGTGTCGCCACACTCCTCAAGCGCTTATGCTTATAAGCCGTGCTGAGAAACACAAATGGCTCGTAAACTTCTTGCTTCAGATGGGGTTTGCAGCGCACCTTGCATCTCTACAAGGGGATCGGCTCTTGAAGTCGACATTTTCAGCCTGTCTCGTTAAAAACGAGCGGAGTGTTTTCTGTTGCACTTTCCGTAGCCTCATCGGCTCCCAGCGTTTCGCTGGCATCTCTCTTTGCGAAGTCCGGACTTTCCTCTCCTGCCTTGCGGCAGCAGCGATTGCCCACTTTCCCAGGAAGGTGTTAGCCGGCAACCTTGCGGCGGCGGCGTTTGGTTGTAGTTTCTGCGCCTTCAGCTTCTGTAGTGTCTTGCCAGAAGTGAATACGGGAACAGTGTTCGCAGAAGACTAGGCCTTCTTTTTTGCGGACGATGTTCTCGTGCTGTGCTGTAAGTGCGATGTGGCACCCGCTACAAGCGCGGTTTTCAATTGGTACAACGACGCGGTCTTTCTTGTTGCGTAGGAGTCTTTCGTAGATGCGGAGAGTCTCAGGGTCTGCATTTGCTGCAAGAGCGTCTCTTTCGACTTTGAGTTGAGCTCCCTCTTCATTAACGAGGTTAATGCTGGATTGGATCTCTTTTTCTAGAGCAATACTACTCGCCTCTGAGGCTTTTAGGCTCTCGCGAATTTTGTTGAGGAGTTCTTCTTCCGCTGCTTTGTGATCAACGACATCAGAGACTTTTTGCTCAACTCCAATACGCTCACGCTCGGCAGCAGTCATTTCTTGAGTGAGTGCATTGAACTCCTCTACTTTTTTGATCTGTGTTTGGCGGTCTTCTAGCCCTTTGAGTTTTTCGCTGATGTCAGCGATCTGAGCTTCGTAAGCTCGGATTTGCTTGTTAAGGTCTTCAACTTCAACTTCTTTTTCTTTAAGTTGTTTGTGGAGATCAGCGCGTAAATTTTCGATTTGCTGTATCTCTTTTTGCCTTTCACGCTTGATACGCATAAGGCGTACCATTTTCATGTCGAGATCTTGAATTTCAATAATTGATTTAAGAGCTTCTTGCATATGTATTAAACCGCCGGCAATTTTCTTTAGAAACAGCCATTAGGGTAGTCTTTTTATGGAATATTTCTCAAGTAGTTTCCATGGGTGAGGGGGGCAGAGAAGATTTCTCTTGCCTATTTTCTGGGAAAAGGAGGAGATTATGGGGAAAGCATTTTACCGATTGGAGGTGGATCTTCACTACTTTGACTATGGGATATCTCGAAAAATATTTTGAAAAAACTCCGCAAGCAGAGCGTTCCAAGGCAGCGATTGCCTATTTAGCCGCGCTTGATCACATTGAAGGGCAAAACCCAGATGTAGCACGCAATATCGTTCAGGAGCTAAAAGACCAGCGAAGGTACTTGAAGCTCATTGCCTCGGAGAACTATTGTTCTTATGCCGTCCAGCTTTCGATGGGCAATCTTTTGACCGATAAATATGCGGAAGGGTTTCCCCATCGTAGGTTTTATGCTGGGTGTGAGAATATCGATTCCATTGAAGAATTAGCTGTAAATGAACTCAAAACAATTTTTGGTTGCGACCACGCCTACGTTCAACCCCACTCGGGTGCGGATGCCAATTTAGTGGCGATCTGGTCATTTCTTGTAGAGCGTTTTGAAAATAAAGAGATTCAGAGACTAGGGAAGAAATCGGTCGATGAGCTGACACCTGAAGAGTATGAAAAAGCGCGTCAGATAATGGTTTCTCAGAAAATGATGGGGCTCGGCCTTGGTTCCGGTGGACACCTGACCCATGGGTATAGAAGGAATGTCTCCAGCAAGATTATGCAGTCGGTTTCCTATGAAGTGGATCCCAAAACAGGTGTTTTAGATTACGCAGCTCTCTCTGAGCAAGTGAAAAGGGAGCGGCCTGCGCTTTTGATTGTTGGGTATTCTGCTTATCCAAGGCTACTTAACTTTGCTATAATGCGTGAGATAGCAGACAGTGTTGGCGCCGTCATGATGACCGATATGGCCCATTTTTCTGGGCTCGTTGCAGGAAAAGTTCTGCAAGGGGACTTCGATCCGGTTCCATTTTCCCATATTGTTACTTCAACAACGCACAAAACTCTTCGGGGACCTCGAGGCGGTTTGGTGATGTGCCAAGAAGAATTCAAGGATGCAGTCAATCGTGGCTGTCCTCTTGTCCTAGGCGGTCCACTCCCACACGTAATTGCAGCTAAAGCGGTGGCGTTTAAGGAAGCAAATACTCCAAAGTTTCAGGAATATGCGCATCAGATCGTCGCAAATGCAAAGGCGCTAGCAGAGAAATTGGTTGGATTGGGAGTAACCATTCTTACAGGAGGAACGGACAATCATCTCATGGTGATTGATGTGATGGACACCTACGGTCTCAATGGACGCCAAGCAGAGGTCGCTCTTAGAGAGGCAGGACTTACTGTGAATCGAAATTCAATTCCTTTCGATGTGAATGGTGCTTGGTATACCTCTGGGATTCGGATCGGAACACCTGCTATGACAACACTTGGTATGAAAGAAGAGCAGATGCATCAAATAGCTCTGATGATGGATGATCTTCTTAAGGGATGCAAGCCGGCCGTGTCTGAAAAAACTAAACAGAAGAACCGATCGAAAGCAGACATTGACCCCCAAGTACTCAATCGGGTACAACTGCAAGTGAAAGACCTTTTGGAGGACTTTCCCTTGTATCCCGAACTTATAGTGGAATAAAATAATTGTCTGAGGAATTTAACAGGAGAATGATGATGGCCCCTCAAGAAGAAACCCAACAAACACGCAACTCAGCTGTTGCAGATAAAATTGAAGAATCCCTTCTCAGATCTCGTCGAATATTCTTTTCAGAAGCTGTCGATGAGAAATCGGCTCGAGATGCAATTCGTAAGCTTTGGTACCTAGAAGAGCAAGACCCAGGAAAGCCCATCCTCTTTGTAATTAACTCTCCTGGCGGAGCGGTTGATTGTGGATTTGCAATTTGGGATCAGGTCAAGATGATCTCTTCTCCTGTTACAACTCTTGTTACAGGTCTTGCAGCTTCAATGGGCTCTATTTTGAGTTTATGTGCTCCTAAGGGACGTCGTTTTGCTACTAAGAACGCGCGTATTATGATTCACCAGCCTAGAATCATGGGATTAGTTCAAGGTCAGGCAAGTGATCTAGAGATCCAAGCTAAAGAGATTTTAAAGACGCGAGCTGCGCTTGTAAAAATCTACGTGGATGCCACAGGCAAAGACTCAGAAACGATTGGAAAAGCGATTGATCGTGATACTTGGTTGTCTGCAGATGAAGCGTTGGAGTATGGGCTGCTTGATAAGGTAGTCGAGTCTTACGCTGATATTGACTAAGAGTCCACGATGAAGTGGAGCTTCTCTAAGTATCAGGGTGCTGGCAATGACTTCATTCTTTTCGAAGACTTTGAGCGATCATTTCCAGAGTCTAGCATCCCTCAGCTCTGTGATAGAAAGATGGGTATTGGCGCAGATGGATTGATTCTACTGCGCCATTCTAAAATAGCTGATTTCTCTATGGACTTCTTCAATGCAGATGGCTCCTCTGCTGCAATGTGTGGCAATGGCCTGCGTTGTTTTGTTCACTTTTTACGCGATCGAAAGGTTCTTCAAGCAAAATATTTAATCGAAATAGCCGGCAAAGTCTTGACGGTTAAAGCAAATCAGTCGAAAATTTCTACTTTTCTGTCCCCTCCACGTATTCTCCATTGGGATATAGAAATTGAAAACCATCCCATTTTCGTTGTGGATACAGGGGTCCCTCACGCAGTAATTTTTGCGGAAGAAGGGGTGGATGTGTTACGAGAAGGGGGGCGATTGCGTTATCATGAGAAGTTTCATCCGGAAGGTGTGAATGTGAATTTCGTCACAGCTAGAGGCGACGGTCAATTGCATGTGCGTACCTATGAACGAGGTGTAGAAAGCGAAACGCTTGCTTGTGGAACGGGAGCTGCCGCAGTGGCATTTGTAGCAAATCGCTTGGGGTATTGTAGCGAGAAAGTAGAGATTATCACCCAATCTCAGGAATCGCTCCATGTGGAGGTAGGAAACGAAATAGAGGTTATAGGGCCGTCTGTCAAAGTGTTTGATGGACATGTCTATTTATGACATACGTATTTTCAAAAAAGGACTTAATTGATGGGAAGAGACTTCTCGATCAGAAACAGATCGTCGGCGTTCTTTTTTCAGAAGGGACTTATCAAGTCGAAGTCATTGCCTCTGAAAATTTAAAAGAGACCATTTGGCCTTTTTTGCAGCTCAATGATTCTGGTGAGGTGATCGACGCATTTTGTACTTGTGAACTGGCAGAGAAAAAAGGGTCATGTGAGCATTTAGCAGCCTCTTATTTGAAAATCATGAAAGAGGAGCCCTTGCACGTCCGCTTTCGTGAAAGTTTATGGAATCAGATTGGGTGGATCTGTGCTGAGCGTCATGGATACGATCCACAAAGTTTAAAACGATCGGGGGATTGTTTTGAAACTTTTTCTCCAGCAGGAAAGCGCCTTTTTTGGATGTCTGCCAAGAAAGGGAAAGAGAAAAAAAAACTCGAAGAACTCCTTTTCAACCGTCCCATAGAAACAGAAGAAACTTCACTGAAGTTCTCTAACTTAGACCAGGAAGAGGTGATGCTGTGGAGAGAAGGGCGTCCCTCACCCCATCTAGGCTATGAGCTCTCATTTTGGTCAGATCTTGCGAAATCCTGGTTCCTTATGCAAGAAGAGGGGGTTGCATACACTCTCCAATTTTCGGAAGAAGAACCTCCACAATCTCTATTCTGTCATTTCCCAGGAATAGACATAGAACTATCTATTGGCCTTGCAAATTGGCCCCAATTTGCACCCTCTTTAGCAACTGTTGATAGCCCACTCAAAGTACACCCTTATTCTGGAGGTAAGCTGGAGGCTATCGTCTTCTTAAAGGACAAGGGAGCTCTAGCTCTAGACTTTGATGAAACTGCAAAGATGCCTCAAATGCCTCTTGAAAAAGGGCAAGGCATCCCAATAGGAGAGTGGCTCTTTTTTCCTGGGCAAGGGTTTTTCCCCCAAGGGATGGATCCCCTGCTAGATAAAAAGATTATCAAAAAAGATGAAGTAGGGCTTTTTTTTAGCAGACATTTTAAGCTCGTGCAAAAACATCTGACAATAGAGAAGATTCACCCCCAACCACTTACTCTTCGTTACGATCTATTTTTCGATGACAGGTACAACTTTCATATAGAAGCTTATCTCTTTGAAAAAAAAGATCTACAGCAAAAACAGGCCTACTATTTTGGTGAGTGGGTCTACCTGCCTGAGAAAGGCTTTTTTCAGTTAGAAAAGCAGCTTTTTGGTGAACCAATACAGGTGATTGCAAAAGACAAGGTATCCGACTTTGTCAATCGTCATCGTCTTTGGCTTCAGGGATTTGAAGGGTTTCAGACACACGTATCTGGAGTGGAGTCTCATTTGGGCTTTAGATTGGATGAAAAAGACAAACTCCTCTTCTTTACCAAACACGAGTTTACAGAAGAGGCTGAACAAATCGCTGATTTAGGAGAGTGGATCTACGTCGAGGACAAAGGCTTTTACTCCAAAGTTACAGCGCGTCCAGGCGCTTTTCTCAAAGCAGGCATGGAGGTAGAGTCTGCTGAAATCTCTTCCTTTATCCATCAACACCGAGATGAGCTCGAACCCATCCCAGGTTTTTTCTCAGGTCACTGTCCTTTAGAAAAATCGGGACTCAATATTAGCTTTAATGAAGAACAGAAAATACAGATCAACCCAGAGTTCTTTTTTTTAGAGAGATACGTTCCAGAAAAAGTACGTATTTTTGGCGATTACACCTTTGTTAACGGAGAAGGGTTTGCTCTTGTTCCTCATGCCTCCCGCCTACCAGAGAGCTACAAAGTAGAAAAAGTGATTGATTCACTTGCTGAAGCCTATTTCGTTGGATACGAGCTCGAACTCTTATATCCCCATGTCCTCTCAATTGATCCCAGACTAAAAAGGCCTCAGAGATTTTCCTTAAGGCTGCAGGGGCTCAAGCATCAAGCGGGTGCTAAGACCGGGCAGTGGGTCCTAGACCTTGTTTATGAAAGTGATATTGGCAGTGTTTCTGCTTTTGAGATTTGGGAAGCTATTTGGCAAGGACGCCAATATCTCTTCTCCAACGCAGGACTCATTTTTTTGGGTAAAAAGCGATTTGATTGGCTTCGCCTCAAAACCAAAAAACGGTGGCTTCAGAAGGGGGAATCCCTACGCTTTACCACCCTTGAGTTTTTACGCCTTACTGCAGCAGATCCTCTTCTTCAGCCAGAAGGAGAGAGCAGAAAAGCCAAAAGTAGCCGCAGACTCCTCAATGACTTCTTAAGCTTTAAAGCGCCTACGGAGCCCGATCTAACAGGATTAGAAAGTGATCTTCGCCCCTACCAAAAAACGGGAGTGTCTTGGCTCTGGTTTCTTCATTCTTATGGTCTTTCTGGATTGCTTTGTGATGAGATGGGGCTTGGAAAAACACACCAAGCAATGGCGCTAATCGCTGCTGTAAAAAATCTACACAAAAACAGAAAAATAAAAATTCTTGTCGTTTGCCCAACGTCTGTGATCTATCACTGGGAAAAACTGATTGAAACATTTCTCCCAACGATTAAAGCCTACATATTTCATGGAATTGGTCGTCGTTTCGAAGCTTTTTCTCAAGACTCCTTTGACCTGCTTCTTACTTCGTATGGCATAGTGCGCACGGAAAATGAATCCCTCTCGAAAGTTGATTTTGACCTTGTTATCTTTGACGAGCTTCAATTTGCAAAAAATGAAAAATCACTCACCAATAAAGCTCTTCGCAACCTTTCTGCTAGAATGCGTTTGGGTCTTACCGGAACTCCGATTGAAAATCGTCTTTTAGAGCTTAAGGCGCTCTTTGACCTTGTGATTCCCACCTACTTTCCTACCCTCTCTGTCTTTAGAGAAAATTTTGTGAATCCTATTGAGAAGTACCAAGACACAGAGAAGCAAGAGACGCTCAGTAGGCTCATCCACCCGTTTTTACTTCGCCGTAAAAAAAGTGAAGTGCTTACCGAACTTCCTGAAAAAATCGAGGAAGTGGCACTTTGTGATTTCTCCGAAGAGCAATACAAGCTTTACCAACAAGTCATCAGAAAGAATAGAGAAGCTCTGCTTGAAGAGCTTGCAGATCGCTCCAAACCTCCACCACTTGCGCATGTCTTTTCTCTTATCTCTCAACTCAAGCAGATCTGTAATCATCCCTGCATGATCACCAAAGATTTCCAGAACTATAAAAAGCATAGCTCTGGGAAATGGGAACTTTTCCTCGAGCTTCTCGACGAGACCCGAGATAGTGGTCAAAAACTCGTCGTCTTCTCCCAGTATCTTGGCATGCTCGACATCATAGGGATGCACCTCAAAGAGAAGAACATTGCCTTTGCAGAGATTCGAGGATCCACTCGCAATCGAAAAGAAGAAGTTGAGCGCTTTGCCTCAGATCCTAACTGTGAAGTTTTTCTAGGATCGCTTCAAGCAGCAGGAGTGGGGATTGACCTCATTAGCGCCTCCGTAGTCATTCATTACGATAGATGGTGGAATCCTGCAAAGGAAAACCAAGCTACCGATCGGGTTCACCGCATGGGACAAAAACGAGGGGTGCAAGTTTTCAAGCTTGTTACTAAAAACTCGATCGAGGAGCATATTCACCACCTCATAGAAAAAAAACTCTCTCTTGCGAAGGGGGTCATTGGTTTCGATGAGCACGACCAAATCAAAGGCCTCCAAAGAGAAGACCTGATAGAGCTCCTCCAGCTCCTAGAAGACGTTTAAGGATAGTCTGAGTCCATTTTCGTCTGTAGAGCAAAAACCTCCTTTTTACAAATTTCTTACTATCAAGAATTTGGTTCTCTATCCAAAGAGGATTCTCTCCGAAATCCATCAGAACCTGAAAATTTCGATTTAGTTAGGCTCTCTTTAAAGTTTTTTCTTACATAAATCAAAGTAATTAATTTAACAATTGCAATTATACATCTATTCTCTTAGATTAATCAGAATAGATCGTAACAAGCTAAGGAAGATTTAATAAATGTCTCAGACAGTAACCACAGGGTGCCATGTTTTGTACCCAGATTTTTCAGTTGCAGAGAAAGTAGAGCAAGATCAAATAGACTATGTTCAAAATCAGTCTAGTGATTCAGACACAGTCTTAGTATGCACGAAGGAAGCACAAGAACAGTTAGGAGCTACAAGGTTTAATCGTAAGGTTGTTTTTTGTGAAAACGTAGTAGCCTTACAAGCGGAAGTCAATAGCAGATACTTAGATCACCGTGTTTTTGTAATTCTTCCAATCAAATACACAAGTTCTAAGGCACTCTTGAATTACCCAAACCTTGAAGCAGTGAAAAAATTAGCTCGATTTTTTGAAAAAATAAGTGCAACAACTGTTGATTCTAGGCATTCGATTCGGATGCGGCCGAATAAGACGGGTGATGATGTTCAACGGAATACTGTTCGAGAAGAGAAGGCTGGAGCTATCGGCAGAGTTGATGGAAGAGCAGGGAGATCTAGCTCCGAGAGCAGTCCTAGAAGCAGCCCTCAAAGTAGTTCATTAGGAATGGGATCCACAGACCTTGGGGTGATTCCAGAAGAGAATTCTGACGATGAGCAGTAAGTCGAAAAATTTAAAAGGAGATTAGTATGTCAGCAGCCATTTCTAAAAACTCTTGCCATCTGCTTCTGTACTATCCAGCTGACGAGCCTGAGGTTCGTTCACGCGTAGAATATATTAAGGAAAGAGGAAAATCTGGGGATTTGGTACTTGAAGTGGGTTACAAAGGGCGTTGTCGTGTGCATCCTCTTGTGCGGGAGCTTTGGCAGAAAAACATCACAATTTTAATGTGGGAGGGCGGTAAAGCGCTTGATTACTCGGATAACCAAGAATTCTTATGGAGATGCGATCTTCTCAGTGAGTTGCGCCACCGGCAGGTTTTTATTCTCATGCCACGCGAGTATTTGCCAGAGGAGATAGACAAGCCCCCTGAATCAGGTATTACTCGCAAAGTATATGATTTTTTCAATGAGATGTGGGATCTCAAGTGTCTTGAGATCTGGTAAGTAAATTTTTTTCTTTGATTCAGGCTTTTGTTGCTTGAATAGAAAAATACCCGTATAATTTCCTCATAATGACACAGAAAATACCAAAATTAGCTATTGTGGGCAGGCCTAATGTAGGTAAGTCAGCCCTTTTTAATCGTTTATGCAACCAGCGGATCAGTATCGTTGATGAGGCAGAAGGGATCACGCGGGATAGGCTTTATGCAAAAGCCGACTTTTTTGGCCGCCCTTTCGAGGTGATTGACACGGGAGGGATTGATCCAGGATCAACTGTTTCTTTTAATGAGGCCATTCGAAGGCAAGCAGAAATTGCTATAGAAGAGGCTGATGTCTTAGTTCTTGTTGTCGATTCTAAAATTGGTTTGACAGAGCTCGACTCCCAAGTTGCACAGATTCTCCACAGAAAAGATAAACCTGTCACATTGGCAGTGAATAAGATCGACCATTTTGATCAGATGGACCAGATCCACGAATTCCACAGTTTGGGATTTGAAGAGATGGTAGGTGTTTCAGCAGCCCATGGTCTCCAGGTAGGGGAGCTTTTAGAAAGTGCATTCCGTAACACTAATTGGGAAGAAGAAGTTGAAGTCGATGATGGGACATTAAAAGTTGCCATTGTTGGAAGGCCGAACGTAGGAAAATCCACTCTTATCAATCATCTTCTCGACGAAGATCGTTGTTTAGTTAGCCCAATTGCAGGGACTACTCGTGATAGCATTGATATCGACATTGAAGTAGGGGGTACTGCCTATCGGCTGATTGATACAGCTGGGATCCGTCGGAAAAAGGCTGAGCATGAAGTCGTCGACAAATTTGCCGCAATTCGAACCCAGCGAGCTATTGAAAGAGCGGATATTTGTATCTTAATACTCGATGCAGCAGATGGAATTACTTCTCAAGAGAAACGGATTGCAAAAGAGATCGAAGATCTTGGAAAAGGGTGTATCCTTCTTTTCAATAAATGGGATCTTGTAAAAGGGTTTCGGATGGAACACTGCTTGAAAGCGGTTCGTGATGAAGTCTCTTTCCTCAGCCATTGTCCAGCGCTATTTATCTCGGCAAAGACAGGGCGCAACCTTGAGAAAATATATACAGAGATCGACCAAGTCTATGCAGAGTCACGCAAACGGATCTCAACGGGGGAGCTAAACCGCTTCCTGGAGAAAGCAGTACAGGCTTGTCATCCTCCTATGTTGACAGGCAAGCGTCTTCGTATTTACTACGTAGCACAAGTAGGAGTACAGCCTCCTATATTTGTTCTATTTGTCAACAGACCTGATTTGATGGTCAAGTCGTATCAGAAGTACTTGATCAATACCTTCCGCAAGTGGTTTAAATTCACGGGTGTTCCACTTGTCTTTTCTCTTCGAGGAAAAATAGATAGGCATGCTAAGGCTGAACACGCTCATTCTTGAAGTTTATATAAGACTTGTTTTTAGAGACTTACGCAAAACATGACATTTCAACATTATGCAGAGAAACATAATGTTTCGCTGCATAATAACTACTTACTTAGAGTCTATTTTTCTTTTGGGGGATCCCACTTGTAGAGCTTGTCATTGATAAGCTTAGTTCGATATTGCCAAGCATCTCCATTTTCGCGTAGGAGTCTATCGCAACCCATAATATAGCCTTTGCAGAAACCATATTCACGGATTGCTTCGAGCATATACTGCGAAGAAGTGGGGCGGAAGTGGCTGCGAGCACCACTGATGTGAGTAAGGACGTTATGGTGGAAGAGGATTACCTGTTCTGCAACCTGTGACATAGGGGAGTGCTTTTTGGGTGGAGTATAAGCCTTGGGCTGTTCTAGGAGCTGAGAATCCTTGCCCCAAGGCTCGACATAGCCTACTTCAGCGAAAAGGGCAATAGGGAGGAGAAAAAGGGCTTTAAAACGCATACTGCAACCTAAAGACAGGGAAGAGGCCTTCTTTATTCATAATTGGATTGACTGTTCGTTCATAGAGTCGCTCATTGTAGAGTTTTGCCTGAGTACCGGCACCATAGATTCCTCCGAAGTACCAGCCAGCTTCGAAACTAGCTGTAATGATACCTGCTGAAACCGGACCGTTTTTAAAAAAATAGACAGAAGATGCGATGAAAAGTCCATTGAAGACAAGCGCTGTGAAGGCGGTTTGTCTCTGACCAAGGTAGAGATAGCCAGAGCCGGGGAGGACCGCATTAAGGACAGAGGCGGTTGTCGGTGATTTTTTCTGCGTTCTATAGGAGTTTAAAAGAGAATTAATATAGGGACGCTCAGGAAGATTATTTGCAATTTCGTTGAGCTCGCAGAAATCAGCCCTTTGCAGGGCGGAGGAGACAGAAAGGGTGCTATAGGTAGAGGGATAGTGCTGACGGATTAGCTCTAGGATCTGGCAGGCTCTCTCATCTTGATCGAGTTGTTGGTAGGAATCATAGAGAACGACAAGCAGGTCGTGGAAGGCGGGGAACTCTGTGGTGACTTTTGAAAGAGCGCTCACATCAAAGGCCTTAGTGACTTCGCTGTAGCGGCGACCTAAGTAGTAGCACAGAAGGATCTCGTACTGCATCTCGAGTTTGCGCTCGACCTCTTCTTTAGGGGCGAGAATTTCTGCTCTGCGGAAGGCTGTAATAGCTCGATAGAGGTCTAGGCTGCGGGCAAAGCCAAGGCCGATGAGGTACTCAGTACCCCAAGGGCTTTGCTCTTCAGTTGCGGTGAGCTCAGAGAAGGGGGCTGGAAGACTTTTTAGGTAGCGGTCTTGGATGGCATAGTTGATCTTAGGCTCGATCTCTTTGGGAACACGGTAGCAGGAGGGAAGAATTCCTACACTACTCGCAATAAGGATCGCGAACCCAATCGATCGCTTCGTCAATTTCTTCTTTAACAATTTGTTTTGAGCCTACATCTTTATAGAGACGCTCTTGATTTTCGGTGATTTTATCATATTCTGCAACAGAATCGATAATGATCGGTCGAATAAAGAAGATGACGTTATCTCGGTTATTCAGACGTTGGTTATCACTGAATAGTGCACCCACGACTGGAAGTCCTCCGAGACAAGGGATACCCGATTTGAAATGCTCCTTCCTGTCTTGGATCATTCCGCTAAGAGCTACGAAGTGCTTATTGGGAACGTGGACTCGTGCATTGAGAGAAGTACGGCTTGTTTGTAGCCCTTGTAAATTGTCTGTTCCAGTCGTGGTATTCTCGACTTGAGAGGTGATCTCATTCGTAATATCCATTGTCACAACTTCGTTAGTTCCAAGGATTGGAGTGATGCTTAGGCTAACCCCTACATCGCGGTACTCGATGTTTGCAGAGGTTTGTTGAGAGGCTCCTTGGGTAGTAACAACTGATCCTGTAAATGGAATGTTCTGTCCTACGAAGATCGTTGATTGCTGGTTGTCTTGTGCTATGATCTTAGGGTTCATCACGATCACAGAGTCGATATCAGACTGTAACGCGTTGACAAGAGATGCTAACGAGAGGAATGTTCTTCCTTTATGGAGAATGATATCTCCGATGATGCCAAGATCTAGTCCACCGCCATTTGTTGAAGGGTTGAGAATATCGGTTGAAAGGGGGGTGCGCGTTTCATTTACATCGATGAGAGGCTGCTGGAGTGCTCTACTGGCTGTCCCTGTATCTGAGCTAGGAGTTGGAAAGTTACTCACACCGCCTGCGAATCGGTTGAGGTATTGGACCTTACTTCCCCATTGCAATCCAAACTGCTGGTTATTTGTCATGGTCGTCTGGATGATGAGGACTTCGATGAAAACTTGTCGCAAGGGAACATCGATACTTTCGATGAGCTCTTTTAGTTGTGTTAGAACATCTGGTGATCCTGTAGCTAACAGAGAGTTGGTCATCTTAATCCACTGAATCGAGTTGATCGCAGCTAGGAGTTGTGAACCCGACTGAGGATCTGCGGAAGAGAGGTCTTGGCCAATTGTTTTGAGAGTTTTCTGAAGCTCAGCTCCTTGGTGGTACTGAAGTTTGTAGATCAAAAAGCTTGTCTTTAGCTTCGGAAGAGCTGTGACAGTAGCGGCTTCTTTCTTTGCAGCAGCTTCAGGAGCTAGTCCCGAGATATCGAATTTGCGCAATAGTTCGTGGGTTTTTTCAACGGACTGTTCGTCTCCAGAAATAAGAATAAAGCCTGTTTTCTGGATGTATTTGAGTGTATCGATCGTTTCGTAAAGATTGGGCTCACTTACTCCAGAACTTTCTAGATTTTGAGCAAAGTCGTTCATCATATCGATGAGCTGTGGCCCACCAACGTTGACTGGCTTATAAATAAGATAGCTTCCAGGTCCTTTAGAAGTTGCATCTATCATCGGTTCTTTCGCTGATTGTTCTTTTCCGTGTTTGGGGATGTCGAGTTGGGCTAGAAGCTCAGAAATCCTTTTGAGTACTTCTGGAGTTCCTGTGAAAAGAATGGAATTGCTCTCTTTGACTTCCTTAGCACCCTTGATAGATTGGACTGTTGCGCCAGTGTCTCCTTCTTTTTCGAGATTTTTGACAACATTGTTAAGAAGCTTTAAGAGTTCCTTCACAGAAATATAGCGCACTTTGTAGATGAAGAAGTTGCGTCCTGCAAATTCTGAGATGATCTTCTTGCTCGTTCCTGCAACATCTACGTTCGCAATGATCTCTTTTGTTTTTTCTAAAGAGTCTTTTGTTCCAGTGAAGATCACTGAGTCGGTGGCCTCAACGGTGCGCATTGTTTCTAGAGACTGAAGTAGGTTAGCGTCAAGTAGTCCTGAACTTTTCAAGTCAGCAGCTGTTTCTCGGATGGCTTCTTCCAGTTCTTGCGGCGTGAGGTGCACTGGCTTATAAATGAAAAAAGAGCTCTTCACATAGGCTGTTGTAGTAGCATCTGGAACATCGAATTGCTCGATAAAGATTTTCACTTCTTCGACAGCTTTTTGTGTACCAGTCAGGAGGAGTGCATTTGTATCAGCTAAAAGAGTGGTGCTATCGATGACAGCAATAAGTGCTTTTTGAGCAAGATCGCGATCGGGGAGACTTTGCCCGATTTTTTCCAAATGATCGATTACATCTTCGCCGCGTGCAAATTTCAATTTATAGAGAAAAAAGGCATTCGCAATAGCTTCAGCTTCTTTAGGGCTGTCGATATCTTTGAGAAATGCTGCAATTTTCTCGATGGTGCTCGGGTCTGCTTTGAAGAGGAAGTTTTGGCTGTCAGCGATCCAAGTCATGTTATCGATTGCAGCAGCTAGGTTGCGATCGGATAAGTTTTTATGATCGAGTTTGTCGGCTAGTTCATCCAAAGCCTCTTCGATCTGTTCATTAGAAATATAGCTTGGCTTGTAGAGAAATATTTTAGAGGGGGAGCCCGATGGGATATCAATGAGCTTGATCATCGATTGGATATGCTTAAGTGAGGCGGGGGGGCCTGTAAAAAGAAGAGTATTCGTTGAAGAAACCCACTTTACAGAGTCGATAGAGTTAATTAGATCTTGGTCCGAGAGCCCAGAAGAAAAAAGACTTCTTCTTAAGTCATCGATGGCATCTTCAAGTTCTTTTCCACTCAAGTATTTGGGAGTGTAAAGCCAGTATTGGCTGGTAGTGGATCCAGCAGCTGTTGAGTCAAAATTTGGTAAAAGCTCTTCGATTTTTTTCTGTGTGGCACCGTCTGTAATGAATAGGATGGAGTTAGAGTCTTTGATCCATTTTGCATTTTCTAATGCCCCAATCAGTTGAGTAGATTGGGAGCCAGCGCTTTTCATAGCGCTTGCAACATCTTGCAGTGCTTTAAGAAGTTCGTGTGGAGCTTTATTTTTGATTGGGTAGAGAAACACCTGGTCCCCGACAGGAGTTTTTGTTCCTTTGGGTTTTGCGTCCAGGTCTTCCATTAAACTCATTGCCCGTTCGATCAAATGGGGCGTAGAAACAATGAAGACAGTGTTTGTTTCATTTTGAGAGACAAATATAAGCGGGTTTTCCTCAGCAAAAGGCTCGATCAGTCTTTTTGTTGTAATCGCAAGCGTTTCAGCTGGCATATATCGTGCTTGGTAAGTCTCAATATCGAGTGGAGAGTGGGGGGTGTCAAGGCTTCTCAGTAGTGTTGCAATTTTGTCTACATTCGTTGTGATATCTGTGACGATTAGTTGACGTGTCTCGTTGGAGATTTCAATCATCGCACCCTTAGATATCATCGGTCGAAGAATTCCAGCAAGCGAGCTAAGATTCGCATTTTCAATGCGGAAGATGCGTGTGACAATAGGGGATTCTAGGGCTCCTTTTTTCTTTTCAGGACCAACAATCGTTGGAATTTGATTTACTGTAGTGCTTCTTGTGATGAGTAGGTTGTTGTCTTCTTCTAAAAGAGAAAAACCACGAGCGCGAAGCGTCTGAATCAGCGCCGAAACGATGCTAGGAACCGTAAGAGGGTCTTCAGACATTACTGTGATAGCAAAGTTAAGATCGGCTTCCTCGAACTGAAAATTGACGTTAGAGATTTTACCAACAAAGCGCAAATATTCAATGATCGAAACATTGTTAAAATTGATAACATACTTGTCGTCTTCACCCTCTGAGCGGAAAAGAGACCAGCCCACAAGCTCTCTAGATTCTGTGGGTTCCACCTGCGCAGCAAGAAATGCATCGTCATCGAATTCTTGCAACTCAGAGTCGTTGCATGTCAATCCTAACGGGAGTAACAGAAGGAAAGTTGCGAACCATTTCGAATAGAGTCTCATACACCCAGGGATATTGCTTCATTGCGCCTGAATGGAGAACTTAGTAAATTTTGGATTTACACACAAACAAAATGCAAAATCGTTTTTTCGCTTCGTCGTGGCTGCCTCATGTTTTCTGTTTGCGCCTTATGCTGTGTCTATGAATACACTACTTTGTTGCGATCAAAAAATCTTAAGACCTCTTCTTGTGAAAGTTCCATTTTCATCGAGGTTTTTCTTCAGATTACTAGCGAAATAGTGCTTCTATAGTTAATTGGAGATCGACGGATCCAAAATAGTGATCATTTTCGCGTGCTCCATATGGTGTGAACAGGGTTGTAAAAAGCGTTTTACGTGTACCTGTTTCGATTTTGAATTGCTGTTTTTTGTTTTGCAGCGAGCGTTCATAGGGCTTTGTGATTACGAATTCGCTATCTACGAACTTCGCTTCAAATAGATGAATGCAATGATCGGCACGATCAACGATCCAATCAATTTCGGCTCCATTGGTACGCCACTTCGATGTTTTTGTGATAATAGAAGCAATGCCGAGTGTTTCTTTGATCTGGCGCATGTGCTTCATGCAGAGTCGTTCAAAAGCGAAGCCTTTCCATGCTTCGTATTGAGGGGAGGTTTGTTGTTTTATCCAATAATTTGGCGTGTCATCATCGAGATCAACCGAAGATAATTTTGCCATCCAAGTGAGGTAAAACAGAGAGTACTCATCGGAGAGAATGTATTTCTGATGACGAGGTCCTTTACCAAAAGTAGCAATCGTATCAATGAATCCGGAGAGTTTCAGCTCTTTTAGTTTTTGAGAAAAGGTGCCTCCTGCGGGGATCTTGGTGGTTTCTGCTAGGTCTTTATATGTGAGTCCACTCCGCACTTTTGCAAGAGCTTTCACAATGGAGATGTGTATTTCAGAATGAGAAAACAAAGAAGCATAGAGTCGGTAGAATTCTCTGACAAGAGGGCCATTTCTTGTAAAGCAAAGGCGATTGATGTTTTGTGCAGCAGAAAGGCCTCGTTCAATATAGGTCAAATACTTTGCCACGCCCCCTGTTGCAAAATATAACTCCACAATCTGATGAGGATCAAATTCAATGCGCTTATTTCGTAAGAATTCGTGCGTTTCTTTTAAATCGAAGGGGAAAAGAGGGATTTCTTGAGTGACCCGTCCGTGTAAGCCTCCTCGGCTATTGATTACTTTGTTGATCATCCAAGAAGCAGCAGATCCGCAGATAATGAGGATGACGTTCTCCATCGAAGAAAGGTAGCGATTCCATAGATGGTCCAGGGCTTGTAAAAAGCCTGATTTTGGAGATGCTAACCAGGGGAGCTCATCAAAAAAAAGAATCACTTTTTCTTTTTTGGAGCGCTCTTGTATCTCATATCTTAGTTGGCTAAATGCATCGATCCAATCTTTTGGAGTGGTGAGGACACCCTCCTTTTGGAAGACGTCACGGAATTCTATAGCAAAAGTGGCCAACTGTGTTGCTGTTTTTGCATTTTTAATTCCGGTGATATGAAAAAAAGCTCCTTTTTCCTGAAAGAACTCTTTGATGAGGAAGGTTTTTCCAATTCTTCGACGTCCGTAGACGGCCATGAATGAGGGGGTTTTAGAGCTGTAGATTTTCTTGAGAAGGGTCTTTTCCCTGTGCCTTCCAAGGATATTCTCTTCCATGTAGTTCTCCTGATTTACGCTGATTATGAGCTATAATCAGCGTAAATGCAAGGAGAATAGTGGTTCACGCTGATTATAGCTCATAATCAGCGTGAACGGTCTTTTTTTAGTCGTTTACGCTGGGTATAGAACTGGGCAGGCTGATCGAATACATCCAAAGACAGGGCTTGGCAAGGGGGTTAGCAATCTTAGTTTAGCCTCATCTCCATGGTGTGAGTAATTGGATTTGGAAGAGGAGCTGTTGTGTTAGCGCCGTGTGTTCTTAAGAACTCAACGGCTTCAAAATCATCTTCGGATATAGCTTGGGAGAGGGGGGTAACTCCGTTGGCATTTGGGCTGTTGAGATCTCCACAGTTTTTAATATAGAGTTTTTCGTACCAGCGCAGACCGCCGGTTAGTTGGATGAAGGCCCTCTGACACCAGGATAGGTCTTTGAGTGAGGGCGAAGTGATTTTAGGTCTTAGATAAGGAATAAGAGAGAGTTTTGGTACTTGTGGGACGCCGTAACGGATAGCTACGAGGACAACAGTTTGGATAGCAAGGGTGGCTAGATTCTCTTTTAGCGAATCAGAGCAAGATAGGGGAAGTAATATGTTTCTAATAGTGTTGCTTACTGGTGTTGGAGATGGCATTTTAATTCATTTAATTAAGTAAATGAATGTATTATAGCATGGTTTTTATTTAAAAATCGATGGTATTTTTAAGTGTTTGAAGGTTGGTGGGTTATGAGATGCGCTGGAAGGCAAGAAGAGCTTTTGGGTGGTGGAAGTCGGGATAGGCCTCATGAATAGCAATAGCTTTGAGGAGGGTGTTGCAGAGGCGATTAGGAGAGAGAAGAACATTCTTCTGGAGGGGGTGGAGGAGAGATTTTTCGAAGGGGGTAGCTGGGAGGTTATGGAGGAGGAGGAGATCGCCGTCGTTAAAGGTGTCCCCTGATTCATTGAACGAGGAGGTGAGTTTGTGTCCAATAAGGGGGTTTTCAGAATGGATCACCCGGGGACTATTGCTTCCTTGCGGCACATGGAAGAGTGGGCCAGAGGGGCCGCAGGAGATGTAGGAGAGGCTGTCGTTGTAGGGGATGAGCTTGAGGATGGTTAGATCGAAGGTCTCATCCAGTTCATCTTGGCAGACAAGCGTATTGAGGGTGGAGACAAATTCAACCGGATCAAAGGCAATATTGGTAGAAAGATAGGGGCTGATAAGGCTTTTGATCATCCCGCGTAGCACGGCCATGTGGATAGAGCTTGTGACTCTGTGGGAGGTTGTGTGAGCTAGGATGATAGCTAAGGTATTGTTGGAAAAGCGGAAGAAGTCGAGATAGAGTCCTATCTCGTCGGGAGAACGCTCTTTTGCGATCCCAACATCTACTTCTCCCCAACGTGGCTTGGTGAAGGAGGAGAGGGCTTGGTCGGTCTTCTGCAACACTTCCATGATCTCGGTGACTTGGTCTGTGTTCGGGCGCTCTCGGTCGATTTCAGGTGATTTGTAGTAGGCTGTGAGGTCGGTGATAAAATCAACAGAGTCTTGATAACGCTCTTCTGGGGAGACGGCCAGAGCTTTGCCGAGGATGGTTTGTAAACCGGCGGGGAGAAGGGAAAGATTGATCATGCCATAGCTGAGTTTTCCTAGGATAAGCTCGTAGGCAATGACACCGAGGGAGAAGATATCGGAGGCAAAGCTTGCATTGGTGGAGCTTTCTTTCTGCTCGGGGCTCATATAGCTCGGTGTCCCAACAATTTGTTGTGTCAGGCGAGGTTCTTCCTCGTGGAGCTGGGCTATCCCAAAGTCGATGACTTTTACTTCTCCATCTTCTGCAATTAGGATGTTTTCAGGTTTTAGATCTCGGTGGATCACACCATGAGTGTGAAGATGACATAGGGCGTATGCAACCTGTAGGACAATATCAAGGCATCGTTTGAGCGAGAAAGATTGCTGCATCAGGAATTGGCGGAGACTCACACCTCGGATGAACTCCATTGCGATATAGAGTCCCTCTTCCCATTTACCATGGTCAAAGAGTTTTACGATGTTCGGGTGGTCGGCAAGTGCAATGATTTTTGCTTCCCATAGGAAGTGGTCCACCATCTCTTTGTGATTCATGTACTCAGGAGAGAGGACTTTGATTACGCGGGGCTCTTTTGTCTCTAGATCAAATCCAAGATAGAGAAGGCTCATGCCTCCTTTAGCTAGGAGGGTTTCTACTTTATAGGGCCCTATTTTCTCAGGGATCTGAGCAGGTTCATCTACTTCGCTTTCAAAAGAGGGGAGAGTATTTTGCTGGTAGAATTTCTTCTCGCCGCTCACCTAATCACCTAGGTTAAGGATTTTGACTCCGAGGGCCTCGCCTAAGTGGACGAGCTCTCCCTTAGCAACACGCTTTCCCCCGACTGTGAGGTGAACGGTTGGTTGGGAACCCAGTGCTAAGTCTAGAACGTTGCCAGGTTTGAGTTGGGTTACCTTGCTTAACGGCATCTTGAATCTTCCTACTTCAACAGTTAACGTGATGGGGATCTCTTTAGAAGAGAGGAGAGAGTCATCCTCTTCTCCATTCTTGCTAGACCATAGGGGGGCATCTGGACTAGTATTTTCCATTTCCGGAGTTTCCGGTGCTTCTGGAGGGGGAGTCTCTTCTGGGGGATGTTCTTCTGTCATGGGTTTTTCCTCTTGAAAAAGGGCATATTCTAGGATTTTTACTTCGCCCTCTTTGATGCGTGCATCAAAGAGAGGGGTATCGCCCAAGGTCAGGGCTGCATTCCCTCGGCTGTGCTCAATATCGTACGTGCATCGGTCAAGGAGAATGAAATCTCCTATGCTAGCGCTCTTCCATTGTTTGGCTGAAAGACTTGTAGAACCTACTGCTAGTTGGAGGTCTAGGGGAAGAGTAGCAAAGCTGGGGTCAGAAAGAAAAGGGGGGTTATCCATTGAGAAGTGGGATTTAAAGCTTGCATGTGTTTCTCGAGGGCAGATCACGCGTCCCCAAAGAGTTATTCCATCACATTCAATCGAAATATCGGTGCATAGGGCCCCTTCTTCAGGCAGTTCTGTCCCTTCACTTAAGGAGGCCGTCAGGTTGCCGTAGGGGCTCTTTTGGTTGAAGGTATCTAGGATATTGAGGCAGATGAAATTGTAGAACCCTTCCTGAAGAGCTGCATCAGACAGTTTTTTTTCTTTATCCGTTTTTGTTAGGAGCTGCTGTACAAGGGCTTCTTGGCTTTTTTTAGGCATGACCCAAAGGAAAGCTCCTGGTAGTGGAGAAAGGCTAAAAGCCTGTACTGAGGGTGTATCTCCCATCCCTTCCGTCAGTTCTTTTTGTGAGAGCCATTCGGTTTTGCGATGGCTGACAGTAAGCTCTTTTTGCTCAAGGGCATTTGAGAGTGCTTCGGAGAAACTTTCCCAAGGAAATAGAGGGGGGCTTCCCCATAGGGGGATCGCTTGAGTCTCTTCGAGTGCATGTTCCAGTGTTTTGAGTAAAAGGGAATGTTCCATTAGGCATCTTCCTCTTTTTCTAGGTCTCGCTCTACTTTGGGAAGGGAGTGTTTTTCTTCTTCGGACATCAAGCTTGTGTCTAGACGATTAACACTGAAGTTAAGCTTCTCATTTTGCAGTGTATGCATCAGATCTGCTGCATGGACCTCGAAGACTGCAAGTGCCTTGGGGTCTGAAGTAAATTGGATATTGAACACTTTAGGAGCTGTGCTGTATTCGGTGATTGTAATTTTAGCTCCTTCAAAGACCGATTCTTTGAAGGCATCGCCATCGAGGAAGAATGTGGTCTCTTGAATCCCTTTGCTGTCTATGTGGATAAGTGTTTTCATGAGTTTGTTGCAAATTTGAGAAATTTGGGCAGAAGATTCGATTTTATTGATGCTGCTGCTTTTTTCTGAAGCTTCTAGAAGAAGAGAAGAAGAGGTGGCAGCGGCTGCTGCGCTCATGTTTTGTTTCTGCTTTGCAACAAGATCTTTAAGTGCTTCAAGAGTTCCTTCTTCTAGGTCTTTTGGGAGCCTCTTAAGTTTGCTTTTTTTTGTATATTCGCGGGCATCTCTTTTCGAACGCATGGAGCTCTGCTTGATATCGATGTTTTGTGCTTCATTTCCATAAATATGGGCTTTCATTTTATCCGCCTCCGCTCTTTTTTCGTTTGACCCGGCGTGTTTCTCGTCGCTTTGCTTCGCCTTTAGCTGGCAAATATCCGGTTTCGATTCGGTTCACCTTGAAATTATACTTGCCCGCTTGAAAAGCTGCTACTAAATCCTGTGAATTTTCCGAGAATAGAGCGACTGCTTGCTGGTTGCCCAGCAGTTCAATGTTGAAGGCCTTTGGCGCTGTCGAAAACTCTGTAATGACGATTTGTGCCCCATAGAAGGTAGATTCAGCAAATTGAGGATTACTTAGGTCTATGGTTGTTTCTGTAACGCCTGAATTTGTCATTACAGTCATCACACCGGCCATCCGTTCAAATAGCGCTGCCACTTGAGGAGGGAGGTTGGCAAAGGGTGCTGCAAGAGGTGGAGGAGTTTCAGCTCCAGGCGGTGGGGCTGGAAGTCCTGAAGTGAATGTTTCAGTTGGAGTTTGCCCTTCAGTAACTAGACCGCTCTGTTTGTCTTTGTCCCCTTCTTTAGTAGCTTCCCAAGCGCCTGATGGAAGAGCTGGTGGAGGAGTCTCTATTCCTGCATCGATCTCTTTTTTCTTTTTCTTCTCGGGCTGTATTTCTGTAGGCTTACCTGCTTTTTTTGCCGGCATAACTCCCGGTTCTGATGGGGCTTTGTCTTTTTCTGCGATTGTCTCTTTTTTCTTTGGAGGTGCTTTTTTAGAGGGGGGCTGCACCTCTTCTTTAGAAGAAGCAGGAGGTGCTGGCGCTGTTTTCCCCTTAGCAGGGGGCTTTTTCTGGATGGGAGGAGGGAGAGCTTCTTTTTTCTTTTCGGTCTTCTTTTTTTCCCGTGTGGGTTGCTGTTTCTGAGGTTGAGATATTTCCGGATCTTCTATGATATCGGGTTCTGTTTCCGGAGGGGGTTGAAAGAATGGAGGGGGCTCTTCGGGGGGAGGAGTAGGTAGAGATCTACTTGTCTCGGATGCACTGGCATCGTCGGATCCGATCTCTTGTGTTCCACCGGGTGTTTCAAAAAAAGCTGGGAGTTTGGACTCTAGACCTTGGCTGGGCATGTCTGAGGGTTTTGTGGCAGCTTTTTGCTCTTCTTCTGCTTCCGCTTGGCTTTTCCGTTTTCGCTTTTCTTCAGGGTCAGTTTCACGCACCTGTTTCATTGCTTTTCTGAAAGCATCAGAGTCGCGGTCTACTTTTTTAGACTTTCGCGGTTCGGGTCCTTCACTAGCTTTTCGTATTTTTCCCACGTCTGACATCTACTGCCTCTTTTTCTTGTGCTTACGAAGAATGAAGCGGGCTCCACCCATCTCATCAGATTCTTTCGCCTCTTCCCTTTCCATCTCTCGATGCACTTCCTTTTTCCAGTCTTCGCGGTGTTCTTTCAGTTTTTCGACATCTCGTTGTCGTTTGAGCATTGCCTGGCGCGCTTCTTCCACCTCTTCTTCAGCTTTTTCTACTTGTTTTATTTGATCTTCAACCTTTTTCTCGTGTTGTTTGAGTTTTTCGTCGACAATTTTCAAGTAGACTCGCATCTGCTCGATCTTATCGGTTCGCTCTCCTTCGTCTAACGCATTGCGTAGTTGCTCGAGTTTGTCTTTTTTGTGGTTTTTGACTTTATTGCGTTCGGCTTCGACTTTTTTCAAGAGTTTTTCTTGCTCTATTAGCTTCTCTTTCTTGTCGCGAAGGAGTTTTTCAGCCTCTTCGAGCTTCTTTTTTTTGATGAAGGCGAGCTGTTCTAGTGGGTATTTTTTCCCCATTATCTAAATAGAGCTTTGAGTTGCTCAACTGTTTCCTCGAAGGAGGATTTCTCATTGACCTGTTGCTTTAAAAAGCGATTGACTTGGTCGATATAGCGGATGGCAAAGTCGGCCTGCTTGTCAGATCCAGCTTTGTATTCACCGATTCGGATGAGGAGTTCATTCTTCTTGTAATGAGAGAGGACCTCGCGAATTTTTCCAATCAGCTCTACGTGCTCCTTAGTCGTAACGTGGCTCAAAATCCGGCTGACAGAGGCGAGGACATCGATTGCTGGGTAGTGATACTGTTGGGCGAGCTCATTCGATAAGATGATATGCCCATCGAGTATGGATTTGGTCTCGTCAGAGACAGGTTCATTGATATCATCACCGGCTACGAGGATGGTATAGAAGGCTGTCATAAAGCCTTTGTCTGAATTCCCCGATCGTTCGAGCAGGCGAGGGAGTGTCGCGAATACAGAAGGGGTGAACCCGGCCCGAGCGGGAGGCTCGCCAGCTGCCAGTCCAACCTCTCTTAGCGCCCTTGCAAAACGGGTGACAGAGTCCATCATCAGGATTACTGTTTTGCCTTGCTCTCGGAAATACTCAGCAATAGCAGTACCCACATAGGCAGCGTTGAGGCGAAGTTGGGCTGCTTGGTCAGAAGTGGATACGATCACGACAGATCGTTTCATTCCTTCCTCTCCAAGGTCATTGATTAAAAACTCGCGAACCTCTCGTCCCCTCTCACCGATGAGGGTGATGACGTTGACATCAGCTACAGCATTACGTGCGATCATGCCTAGAAGGGTCGATTTTCCAACTCCTGCTCCAGCAAAGATCCCCATCCTCTGTCCTTTCCCTACGGTCAGGGTGCCATCGATTGCGCGTACACCGGTTTCGAGAGGTTCTTCGATGAGACGTCTCTTTAGAGGGTCTGGAGGAGATTGGATAACAGGGTAAGATTCAGTGAGGTTGAGAGGGCCTTTTTCATCGACATCAATCGGATCGCCGTACCCATTGAGTACGCGTCCTAAAAGCTCTTCTCCAACTTTGATTTGCATGGACATGCGCAAAGGGATCACCTCAGAGGAGGGGCCGATATCGTGCATGTCACCCAGAGGAGAAAGGAAAACTTCTTCTTGGGTAAAACCAACCACTTCAGACATGAGAGGGGTTCCTTCTCTCTTGATCATGCAGATCTCACCCATTTTCACTTCAGGGATGACAGCTTTGATGAGCATCCCGACAATCTCAGTGATCCGTCCGTGCACAGTGGTGAGCTCTATCTCTTCGAGGTGGGAGATGAGTTTATCGAAATCGGGTGTTTTATCCATAAATCTAGAGTTGGATGTTCATCATCTGCTTCATATCGTCTACAGCTTTACTGAGAAGAAGAGAGGAGTATTCCAACTGTTGTTGTGCTTTACTGAGCTTAATCTGGATTGTCAGCATATCTGCTGGCTTCATTTGTTTCCCTTTAGCCGAAAGAGCAGCAAGTTGTGACTGCACTTCTTGGAGCTGGTTTTGTCCAGATGAGACAAATCCGATAAATCTTTGTAGAGGGCTAGCTCCTGCTGGAACTTCTTGTTCTGGAACAGCCTGAGCTCCTAGCTTATCACTAGCAGAAAGGATATTTCCCTTTGCAGCAGAGAGCTTATTTTTGAGTAAGTACTTCGTTGACTGTTTGAGCCTGAGCTTAGGCGTGTTTAACTGGTTTGAGATATCTCCAAGACTAGCCTGCGCCACTTTAGTCTGCTCTTGTATTGTATTGAGCGTGGGACCTGGAGCGGGAACCCTACCATGAGCTAAGTCAAAAGGAGAGACTTGGGGGTTTTTGGTACTTGCCATAAGAGGGCTCGTTTCACCTTCTTGCATGTAGGGGGCAAATGGTTTGACATCTTCCTTAGGTAGCTCGGAAGCTCCCTTACCAATTGCAGGAGTAGTAGGCGAGCGTTCGACATCTTTTGGATTAAATAGGGGATCAGCCATAAATTAGTCTTTCTTTTTCTTCTTGTTTTCAGGCTTTTTCTCGACTGGGGTAGGAGCTTTTTTAATGAAAGTTTCCACAAATTCAAGAGCTGAGTCAGCCAGTTTTTTTACTTGAGGATCCTCTGCTTTTTTCGAAGTCTCTTCAAGGAGATTTTCACCTTTAGCGACGTCGGTAGCTGTCAGAGCGTAGCTTAAGCCCAAAAAAGCTTTAGCCATTTCGTTGTCTGGCTCTTTTGCAATCACCTCATCAAAAAGGGTGCAAGCCTGTTTAAGTTCGAGCTTCATCATATGCATGTAGCCCTGTCCTACCTTAGGCAGAGTATTTTGAGGGTTTAATAGCTCTGATGCTTTGAAAAGCTTTGTTGCTGCATCTTCGTCTGCTTGGTTTACAGCGATAAAGCCAGCCTCGCAAAGGAGGATAAAGTGGTCTTTGAACTGTTGAAGGTCTGCCATAGTCTTAAACTCCTGCCTTTATTCTTAGCTTTTTTGGTTTCTGATTGAGTTGTTGATCACCGACATCACCTGACTAATGATGTTAGAGATCGATTCTCCAATTTGGGTCACCTGACTCATTTGGAACTGAAGGAGAAGGAAGCGTCCAGGGGTTGCTTGAGAAACTCTACTGGCAACAGCTCGCACAGCGGAAACGACTTGGCTCTGCAGTTTGATATAGGACTTGATCAATGTGGAAAAGGTAATCGTTCCAGCCCAGCTTGATCGGTTAGTAGATCCGCCCATAATTGTTTCTCCTTACTTCTTTGTGTGTGTAACTCTTTTCAAAACTCTTTGTAGGGCAGCGTAGGCGTGCAATAATACACCATATTCGTCAAAGTCATCTGTTTCCGCGCCCTGTCTGAGCAAGCTCTTTAATTCAGCCATCCGCTCTTCTACAGCCTTTGCTAATTCTTTCGCTTTTGCAGGGTCCTTGTGAAGGTCTGCCTCGAGGTCGAACTCAAATGGCTCATCAGGTTTTTTCTCTAAACCAAACATATCTACTCCTAAATATTAGAGGTCTCACTCAACTGTTCCCCCTTTTCGCCATTCTGCTCATCCTCAGTTTTTTAGACAAGACTCTTTTCAGAAGTTTCCTAATTACTGGATGTTATAGTCGATTCTAAACTTCTGTCCCTGCTTTTCCAAAAAGACCATCTTTGGCTGGATTTTCGTAATCAACATTCCCTCTAAGAGATCGCCTTGACCCAGAATTTTTCCGTTGATCACAACGTAGAAATCCATTTCATCCCGTTTTGAGTAGCCGGTTACTCGGAAATTTTTACTCAAATCAATCCGGGAAGCATCTCCTGTAGAGACTACCACGTAGTTTTTTACCTCTCGAATTCCACGAACTTTTCTTAGCTCGCTGACAAGACTTTGGAATGACTTATTTTGCTCCTTTTCAATACGCCCAGCTAAAACAAGATCACCATTAATCAAGTCAAACGTGACAGCTCTAAGCCCCATTTCCACCAGCTGGCTCTCGATTTCAATCTGCAGATTCTTCTCTACGACCACTTGGTTTTCTAGGCGATCTAAGTAATTGAAGTTGAGGTTGACATAGTCACTTAAAGCAACAGCCTCTTCAAGAGTCTGTATATAGCCGCGCAATATAAATTTTCCAGGTTCTGGAGAGTACATGGAAACCCCTATCCATTCCGGGTTAGTGGAAAGGAGTGCATTCATATTTTGCCAGACGAGCTCATCGACGATTACGTTGTCTTCCATACTACTGATAAATCGGAGTTCTTTTAAGCCGTAGGTTAGCTCTTGGTGGCGTACAGTTGTTGTGACATGCCCAATTAAGAAGAGTTTGCCTGAAGGCTCGTTGAAAGAGAACTGAACGCCGGGGAATTGGCTCACAATTTCTTGGATTTTTTCATTTTCATCAACTTTGACCATTACAATGGGTTCTGTCTTAAAGAGAGAAAGCATGCCAAATACACTGGCGAAAAGAACTGCTCCAAAAACCCCTGCCATAACCAGATGCTTTTTGGGGATGATCAGTTCTTTCCAGTCTCTAGTCTCTTTTCCCTTAGCTGCAGCCGCTGTTTTTTTTATTGGGGCAGTTGGGATAGCTGTTGGAGGAGAGATGATCGTTTCACGTGCTTCAAGCCTGTCTATGACCAAAAACGTAGTAGTCCCAAGAGCAACAAGGTCTTGCGTAGAGAGGAGGGTTTTTTCTCCGATGAGTTCGCCGTTGACGATCACACCATTGCGGCTTCCTAAATCCTCTACAAACGCATTCTCCTCTTCATCGACTATGAGGCGAGCATGTTGGCGAGAGACACTTAAGTCTTGAAATACGATATCGCAGATATTCGGATCTTTTCCGATCAGATAGGTCGAGGATTTAGTCATGGCGAACTCTGCACCCGCATTCGGGCCAGAAATTACCTTTAAGAGCCATCTTGTGTCAGGAGAGGGGCCAAAATGGAGTTCTGAGGACATCTCAGCTGGTGGGCCACCCTCTTTTGGGGCCTCTTCACTTAAGGGCTCGTGGATGGAAGTTGATGGAGCGCTTTTTTCAGGGGCTTGCTCTGTGAAATTAAAGAATGTGGAGCCGATTTGGATAATATCGCCTTCTTTGAGCAGGACGGGGTCTGCAACGACCATCCCATTTTGGGTGGCTGGGTTGACCATGCTCAAGTTTTCGAAGATGAATCCTTCTGCGGTCGATCGAACGAGCGCATGCTTGCGAGATACCATCGGGTCTTCTAAGAGGACGTCAGAGGTTTCTGGGTCTCTTCCCAAAGACCACTCCTTATCCTCTTCTCCTTCCTCGAAAGAGATCGTCATGCCGGCCAGAGGCCCTTCTTCTGCTATTAAATATCCGCTCATTTTACAGGATGCCGCCTTCTGCTTGTTCTACATGGCGGGCGATCTCGTCCCTCCAATACTCGACGATATTGACAAAGTCCTCTAGGGCGCCTTTAAAAGCCCTGTAATCCACGTCATAAGGGATATTAGAGGAGAGTGTCAAGAGATTCTCATTAGGGTCTAATCCTATCACGCCTCCTAGCGTTCCTTGGCCAAAGAGATTTCCTTTCATCAGCTGAATGAAAAGCTCTTCTCGCTTTACTTCTGGGCAAGGGGAGATAGGTGAGTAAAAAAAGACCCCGGGATCGAGAGGCTTTACTTCAACTGAAAGCGAAGATGTGAGAGGCAGCGCAAAATGCCCTGAACTAGTCTTCTCTAGTTCAGAGGGGAGGTGAAGGTCATCGCAAAGTTCTTTCAGATAGTCCATTATAACTCACTCAATACCCGGGGGCTACGTAAAATTAAAGCCCTGAGAGACATTAATTGCAACAGAAATATTCAAAACCTTCAACATCAAGCGTTTAAAATACCCTTACTTTTTAAATAAAAAAATTGATAGGGTGAGGGAATGATACACGATAAATACAAGAAGCTCCTCGGGATGCTTGAACAAGCAGCTGATAGTAAGGAGTTTACTCTCGAAGACATCCTCAAAGAGGCTGTTATCTTCTTCGAAATACTCCGCAAAGAGTTCAAAGCAGCTTCTAAAGAAGAGAAGGAAGAGATGGCGCAAATGATGACTCATCTCCATTCTCGTCTTCAGGAAATTGCAGAAAGAACGGCTAAAGCTTCTGGAATGACAGAAGAAGAACTCTCTGCCTATTCAGAGGATCCGAGTAATTTCAGCCCCGAACAGTGGAAATTGGTTCAGGAGACAAAGCGAGAATTGTACGATTCTGCAAAAAAACTCTCTTCTTCCACAGAAAAAGAGGGGAAAGAGTCGCAAAGCCCTGATGTCAAACCCCCTAAAAAGAAGAGCCCCTCTTCTAGAGCGCGTCGTACGCGTCGTAGCGACTGGACAAAGTCGTAAGCCTTATAACCTACTCATTGCCAGTTGGATAGTTCTTTTGTAACATCCTTGTTCTCAGTTATTTGCATCCTTCTCATATATTAAGGGTTTTTAAACAATGATTGTTAGCCACAAATAGAGATGTCCCCTATTCGGGACAATTAGAAATGTCCCCTTTTTTTCTAAGGGGAGACATTGTTAGTGATTCTGTCCTGTTAATCTTATCAAAAATATTCTTTAAAATCAAGGGGGAGTATGAGGGGG
>JAJFME010000028.1 GCA_021772375.1 Chlamydiota bacterium
TTTTTTATCGATCTGGTGCATCACACTGAGTCGATTTGCTTCTTTTGTTGTCATCATCTTCTCCAAAGCCCCCCCTTGGTTTGGTCTAAAGGGGACATTTTAACTTTGCGGAAGAGAGGACATTACAACTTTGCGCTTACATAAACAGTTTTTTCCTTGATTCAAACCTCATTCTAATTTTAGAATTCTCTCCTAGAAAACCTCTGGTTAATCTACTCAAAGGAAGAGACAATGGCTACTATCCCACAAAGAATGCCCGAAGGTTTCACTGAAGCAGCAATGCTCGTAGGAGCTGGAATTGGATACCTCATCGGAGGCAAGTACTCCTTCCCATCTCGAGAAATTTCTATCGGAGCCTCAGCAATTGCTTGTGCAACTGTAGGCAGAATCTATGCTGGAATCGACAGCGAAACCCCCTCAAATTGCAAGTTCGTACAACAGAGCTTAAGAAAAGAGAGATCCTGGAGTGCAAAACAACTTCTATTTGATGTTTCGATAGTTGGAACGGCTCTCTATTATCAAAACCTGCAAACCTCTCCTTTGATGGAAGATTTCCTCTTTATGTTCGTCGGACTTAAGATCGCAACAGACGCAGTCCGATATTTCAATACAATTCAGCCTGAAAAAGAGACTTTTGAAGGACAGAAAATCATTTCATTTCCAAGGGGACGCCTCAATGAAACAAAGTGGGTTTGTGAGAATGTAGGCCAGCTTTTTGGCGCCTATATGGCTTATACAACAACATCTGCTTGGGGAATAGGAATGCTTGCAGGGCTTGCAACAGGCAAAATTGCCTCTTTTTTTTTCAACTATCTCACTCCACAGAACATGTACAACAAGCTTCGATCTGAGATTACTAACATCATCAGCCCTTCGGATTCCGTAGATTGCAACTGCACAGATTGCATCTCACATAATAATCTGGATACCGCGCCCGATCTTTGGACTTATAGGCAAAGACAAGCCCGGATCAGCCCTATCCAGCGTTCAATAGACAGCGCCATCTACCCGGACCCCGTCTCTAGAAATCAATTCACGAGCGAATAGAATGCCTGCGCACTGAATGGTTGAAGAGCTCCAAAAAGAAGCAATATATTTGCACGGCTTCTTCATCTAATTATTTCCAATAAACTTACATCCGCTGTACAATCGCCTTCTATGTCACTCTCACCTATCCGAACAGACACCACTTGCGCCAGGACTACCAGCTTTCCAACACCCTTCACCCCCAAACACGCTCCTAATGGGCGGGATTCCATCGCCTCAGATGAGCTTACTCCTAAGCGGTTGGATATGAATGGATTTACCCTGCAAAGCCCTGACACTTCAAAATCTGGCACAGTCAATCCCGATACACTTAAAATCTACGAAAAAAATGGGACCACCTACTGTGAACTCCCCCCTAATGCAACAAAACTAGATCTTAGCCCCTTTTCAGAGCTTATTACCGACGAAATTCTAAGTGAAATAGTCGAAACTTGTCCCAATTTGGACTCACTTAGCTTAACAAAGTGCAGACTAGTCTCACCAGTGGGAATCCACTCCCTAGGAGCTCTCAGAAAACTAAATACACTTAGCTTAGGCGGTTTTCTCCATTTGACTGTTAAACACATCGTTGCACTCGAATGCGCAAAGCGCAGCTTGCAATTTTTGTCACTAGCTGGCTGTACCAAGATGGGAGAAGAAGAGATCTGCGCTTTGGCAGGAAGACAAGGGCTCCGCTTCCTCGATTTATCCGGGTGTACGCAGCTTGCCCCAGGTCACATCCAGCACCTCGCTAGATTAAACTCATTAGAGCAACTTAACCTAGAAGGATGCACACAAGTAGACGACTCTTTTATAGGAACACTAGCAACGTTAGCTCCAAAAATAATCCTACTTCCATCTAATCCATTTACTCAATTTGGGGAAGCTGTATTTCAAACTTATACAGAAATCGTAGCCCTTATAGTTCACACTCCACTCCATAAACTGATCGATGAAGCAAAGGCCATTGTACAAGGGATAACTTCATTTAACAAAGACAGCGTGAACACCCTAACCCCGTTCTTAGAAATTGAAAAAATGTACCAGGAGATGCTGGCCACCATAGAAAAACACAGAGCTCTCTCCCACTTCAAACCTAAAGCAGAGCAAATCGCCTCTATTTTAACGAGTATCCACCAAGAAGAGCATGCCCGCCTCCAAAGCATTTCAGTTTTAGTCTCTACCTATCACCAGATTGTAGCTTTGATGGAAGATAATAGACTCGCCAGTCTAGAGTGCCTTTTGAAGCAAGCAACACACTTTGTATCCACTTTAACTACGGTAGAAGGAAAAGACATTCAAACTCTTCTTTACACCTTGGAAGCTGGAATGGCAGCCATCCAAGATTGTAGCCGGGTTCGGAAGAAAACGCGCGGGAAAAATGCCAACGAATTCTTAAAAGCTGCAAGAGAATTTAAAAGAGTGAAAGGAGACTTCTAATAGTCAATGTTAAACTTGCCCTCAGCAAGTTTAAGGATAGCGGAGATTGCATCTTGTGCATCTTCCCCTTCTGCTTCAACTTGGATCTTAGCACCTTTTGCAGCAGCGAGCATAAGGATACCAAGTAGAGACTTCGCATCGACAGTGAGGTCTTGATAAGTCAAGTTGATATCTGATTTGAATTTAGATGCGCATTTAACAAGCTCTGTAGAGGGACGTGTGTGTAGTCCCTTATCGTTGATGATGGTAAATGCGTCTTTTTCTTTTGCTTGCATGATCCACTTATATCAGATTAGATAGCTCTCCCACGAGGCGGTCAAAGTGCTTTAGCATCGACTCAATGGGCTGTTCCTTGCGCATGTTTACTCCAGCCTGCTCTAATAAGTCAAGTGGATAATCTTTACTTCCTGAAGAAAGGAAATTGAGATAAGCCGTTCGGGCAGCTTCTCCCCCTTCCATTACCTTCTCAAAGAGAGCATAAGCAGCACTGATCCCCGTTGCATATTGGTAGACGTAGAAATTGCTGTAGAAGTGGGGAATGCGTGCCCACTCAATATCGATCTCTTCATCAATTTCTAGATCTGGTCCAAAATAATCCACGTTCAACTTGTGATAAAATTCTTTCAGCAAACCCGGAGTAAGGGGAATATTGTCTTGAGCAAGCGTGTGCACAGTAAGCTCGAACTCAGCAAACATGGTCTGCCTAAAGAATGTCGCCCGAATATCCTCTACTTTTTGGTTAATGAGAAAGGCTTTTTCTTGAGCTGAAAGATTTTGCTGCTTGAGATGATGGAACATCAACTCTTCATTAAACGTAGAGGCCACCTCTGCAAGGAAAATCGGATAATGACTGTACTGATAGGGTTGATGCTTGTGACTCATGTAGGAGTGCATGCTGTGCCCTGCTTCGTGGGCTAAAGTCATCAGATCATGAAAGGCCCCTTGGAAGTTCATCAGAATGTAGGGCATGCTGTCATAGCTACCTGTAGAATAAGCTCCTGATCGCTTACGCATGTTCTCATATCGGTCAACCCACCGATCAGTTTTCAGCCCTTTGTGGAGGATCTTCTGATAATCTTCTCCAAGCGGTGCTACAGACTCTACAACAAGGGATTCAGCCTTGTCATAATCGTAGCGCAAGTCTACCTCTTCAACAAGAGGGACGTAGAGGTCATACATGTGAAGCTTATCCACCTTCATCGCTTTTTTACGCAGCGCCATGTACCGATGTAGAACAGGCAATTGTTTACGCACTGTACTGATCAAATTAGTATAGACAGTGGTGTCGATCTGGTTTGGAAATAACGCCGTTTCCAAACAGGACTTGTACTTGCGAGCACGGCTTGTAAAAACATGGTGCTGCATATGTCCTTTAAATAGTTCACAAATCGAATTTTCAAAGCCTAAAAATGAACGATGGAGAGTCTGAAATGCATTTTTACGGAGTTCTCGATCTTTGCCTCTCATATAAAGGAGGTATTTTGCATGGGTGAGTTCTTGCTCATTGCCCTCAGAATCTTTAACTGGGGGGAATTTCAAATCAGCATTATTGAAGGCGTTAAATGCACTTGGCGAGGTAGATAGGGCCTGGCCCGCCAAAGCAAGGAGCTCTTCTTCATTCGAAGAAAGTGTATGAGGTTTTAGACTGACGATCTTTTCTAAATAGAAGTGGTACTCCTTTAAGGCATCTGCTTTTAGGTAAGCTTGTAAAACCTCTTCTGGTAGAGAAAGAATCTCAGGTTCTGCAAAGGCTAGTTCTTGTCCAAACTCGTGATAAATAGTTGTAATGACTGCATGTGCTTTTTTATAGTCTTCAGCAGCTAGGTCCTCATCATGACGCATATGGGCATAGGTATAGAGCCGAGAAAGTTTTCTATCCGTCTCAAGACTTAACATAAAAAATTCTTTGAGAGTCTCAGCAGAGCTTCCAAGTCTTCCTCTAAAAGCTGTTAGTTCAGGCCAGTGCGGACTATTTTCTGGACGTCCTACTTCTTGTATCTCGGCCTTCCAAGCTTCCAAGCTAGGGTAAAGAGCCTCTACATTCCATTTATCCCCTTGGGATACATCGTTTCTCTCTTTGATCGATTGCGTCATAGTGTCCTCTCTGAATGAATCTTTGCCGATTATTCAAAAAAAAAAGACAAAGTCAACCCCAAAGATCGAGGCCTCTCTTTTAGCAACTGCGGGCATAAAGTGCTAAAATCATTGTCAATAATCGCCCTGTCCTGTAGAATATGCTTCGTATCTTTTTACATTTTTCTACATTCATTTAAGGAGTGTTTATGACACAAGAAACAGCAAAAAAAATTTCTTTAAAGCCTCTTGGAAATCGCGTTGTAGCAAAGCGCACTGAGGAAGAAGAGACCTCTAAAGGTGGAATCATCCTACCAGATAGTGCTAAGCAAAAGCAGGAAACTGCAACTGTAGTAGCTCTTGGAACAGGCAAGACAACGAGTGAAGGAAAGGACATCCCTATTCCCGTATCAATCGGAGATACAATCCTAATGGATAAGTATGCCGGTCAAGAAGTGACCGTTGATGACGAAGAGTACATTATTGTCGGAGCAGACGACATTATCGCGATTGTAAACAAGTAAGGAGACATAAAACATGGCAGCAAAAGATATTAAATTCAAAGAAGAAGCTAGACAAAAGATCCTGAAAGGGGTCAAGACGCTTGCTTCTACTGTAAAAGTGACACTTGGTCCAAAGGGACGCAATGTGGTCATCGATAAGAGCTATGGCTCTCCTCATGTTACAAAAGATGGTGTGACGGTTGCTAAGGAAATCGAACTCGAAGACAAGCACGAAAACATGGGCGCACAGATGGTCAAAGAAGTGGCCAGCAAGACAGCAGATACAGCAGGTGATGGAACCACAACTGCGACTGTTTTGGCAGAAGCTATCTATAGCGAAGGTTTACGTAATGTAACTGCTGGAGCCAATCCAATGGGACTAAAGCGTGGAATCGAGCAAGGTGTTGCTGTCATCACAGACCACCTACAAAAAATGAGTAATCCGATCAAAGACCACAAAGAGATCGCACAAGTTGCAACGATCTCTGCAAATGGTGACACAGAAATCGGAGAGATCATTGCCAAAGCCATGGAGCGCGTTGGAAAAGACGGCACTGTGACTGTAGAGGAAGGTAAAGGCTTCGAGACTGTACTCGACGTTGTAGAAGGAATGAATTTTGATAGAGGGTATCTCTCTGCCTATTTCATGACCAACACGGAGACGCAAGAAGCTATTCTAGAAAATGCACTTGTATTGATCTGCGAAAAGAAGATTTCCGTGATGAAAGAATTCCTTCCCATCCTACAAGCTGCAGCTGAAAGCGGCCGTCCCCTCCTTATTATCGCTGAAGATATCGAAGGAGAAGCTCTTGCAACGCTTGTTGTAAACCGCTTGCGTGCTGGACTAAAAGTCTGTGCTGTAAAAGCTCCTGGATTTGGAGATCGTCGCAAATCAATGCTACAAGATATCGCAACTCTTACTGGTGGACAATTCATCAGCGAAGAGATCGGCATCAAGCTTGACACCGTGACAATCGATATGCTTGGAAGCGTCAAGAAGGCAATCATCAGCAAAGAGGAAACTACTCTTGTTGAAGGAGCTGGAAAGAAAGAAGAGATCGCAGACCGCATTTCCCTTCTCAAAAGCCAAATCGAAGAGTCTACTTCTGATTATGACAAAGAAAAGCTCCAGGAGAGACTTGCCCGTTTAGCTGGCGGTGTTGGTGTCATCCACGTGGGTGCTGCTACAGAGATCGAAATGAAAGAGAAGAAAGATAGAGTCGACGATGCCCTTCATGCTACAAGAGCTGCTGTCGAAGAAGGAATTCTACCTGGAGGAGGCATTGGTCTCATCCGCTCTATTCCAGCTCTAGAAACTTTAGCTGCTAAGCTGAAAGACGAAGAAAAGCTCGGTGTGGAGATTCTGATCAAAGCTCTTAGCTATCCTTTACGCCAAATAGCGGAGAACGCAGGGCACGAAGGATCGATCATCGTCCAGAAAGTAACACAGCTAAAGGACAAAGAAGGTTGGGATGCACAAAACAACGTATACGGCGACATGATCAAAGCCGGTATCGTTGATCCTACCAAAGTAACACGCCTCTCAATCCAACTTGCTGCATCTATTGCAGGACTTCTGCTTACAACAGAAGCCCTGATTACAGATGAAAAAACTGGGGAAACGGCATCCGCTGCTCCAGCTGGAATGGGTGGTATGGGCGGAATGGGTGGCATGGGATATTAATCCTTTCCTCTTGCTCTCTAACACAAAATACCCTCCCTTACCGGAGGGTATTTTTTTGTCCATTGAACAATTCACCATTTCTGAGTATGGTCTGGTTAAAAGAACATTATGAGGAAATCATGCGTGCTTTAACCATTTTCATCTTGATTGTTGTAGCTCTTGTCGTCCTTTTCTTCCTTGGGATGTCTCGAGCACCTGACATGCTTGCAAATAAGCTCTCTAAGAGCCTAGGTGTTTCAGTCTCAATCGATTCAATGAGCCTTAGACCTTCAAAAATCGAAGTAGATAAGATTGAAATTGGCAATGCCCGTGGCTACTCCTTGCCCAAAGCTTTCTCAGCAGAAGAAATCAAAGTCCATGCTCCACTCACTCGGTACGTAAGCGATGACATCGTGATTGATGAAATTGACGTCAACCATATCTATCTAGGACTTGAGTTCGATTCCCCTGCAGGAGCTGAAGGCAACTGGACCAAGATCATGAATCACTACAAAAAAGAGGCTGAGGGTGAAGAGTCTAGTGACAAAAAAATCCTGATCAAAAAACTCATTTTAACTAATATCCAAACAGAACTACTCTTTCGTAGTGAGGGTGGGAAAATCAAAAAACTCCCTACGATCAAGCGAATTGAGCTGACAAACATCAACACCGAAGGGAGCTTCCCAACAAAGCAATTAATGGGGACAATCCTAGGACAGATGCTAAAAGAGGTCTTCATCCAGCAAAACCTCGATAATATGATCAAAGGACTACTCAACCCTGGAAAAGCCGTTGATAAAATCCTCAAGCCATTTGAAGGAATTTTCAACACACTCCCCAAGGGTGAGTACAACGACTGCGCGTAAAGTATGCCGATCCTCACATCGAAGTACAAAGCCCCGATTTGGTTAGGTGGTAGGCACACTCAAACCATTATCCCTTCTCTATTCAGAAAGGTAAGCGGTGTTCATTTCTTACGCGAGCGAATCTCCACAGAAGATGACGATTTTCTCGATCTCGATTGGTCAAGAGTAGGAAGTAACAAGCTTATTATCCTCTCCCATGGCCTTGAAGGCAATGCTAGGCAGCCCTATGTCCGAGGGATGGTCAAAGAGTTCAACGCTAGAGGCTGGGATGCGCTCGGCTGGAACTTCCGAGGCTGTAGCGGAGAGCCCAATCATGCTGCCCGCATCTATCATGGGGGATGCACCCACGACTTAAGAAGCGTTATCAATCACGCACTCACGACTAAAAAATACAAAGAAATTTGCCTGATCGGATTCAGTCTTGGAGGGAATATCACCCTAAAGTACCTTGGCGATCACCATGCAGAACTACCCAAACAAATTACACGAGCTGCCGTCTTTTCAGTCCCATGTGACCTCTATGCCTGTGCACGCAATCTGGGAACAGGGGCCAATCGTTTCTACCTCAATCGCTTCCTTGTCACCCTCAAAGAAAAACTCAGTCACAAAGCAAAAACCAACCCTGGCCTTTACTCGAGCATGAATATCGATAAAATCCAAGACCTTATCGATTTTGATAATCATGTGACAGCCCCTCTCTCTGGATTCAAAGATGCAATCCACTACTATATCAAATGTAGCAGCAAATATAGCATCCCAAATATCAAAATACCCACTCTCATCGTCAACGCCCTCAATGACCCTTTCATGCACCCCTCATGTTATCCGATAGAAGAGTGTGAAAAAAGCTCTTGCGTCTTCTTCGAATGCCCTAATGACGGAGGACACTTGGGCTTCATGAAAGACAGAGTCGTAGGCATGTATTGGTCTGAAGAAAGAGCCATTGAATTTATTGAGGATCATCAATGAAACAATTTAGCCCTTGGAAATTTGCTCCCATCTGGCTTGCTATCACAATCGATAGCATGGGATATGGACTCGTCTATCCCATCATGACCCTCATCTTCACAAGTACGTCCCACCCGATCCTACCACCTGAAACAAGCGAAGCTGCACGAAATTTCTATTTGGGCCTCAGCTACCTTCTTTATCCCCTCGGGATGCTCTTTGGAGCATCCTTTTTAAGCGATCTATCCGATCGCATTGGCAGAAAAAAAGTTCTCGTCTATTCGATTTTAGGTATTTCCCTCTCCTTCCTAGCGATGGGTATCGGCACCTCCATAGACAACCTTCTTCTTCTCTTTATAGGAAGAGCTATGGCGGGTCTATTCGCAGGGGCGCAGCCAACCGCGCAAGCAGCCATTGCAGATATGAGCACAGAAGAGACGAAAAAACGCAACTTAAGCATGATGACCTTTGTCATTAGCTTTGGGATCATCCTAGGACCTATCCTTGGGGGATTTTTTGCAGACTCTACCATCTCACCACTCTTCAGCTTCTCGACCCCCTTCTACCTAACGGCCATCCTCGCACTCATTAATTTCTTCTGGATCGCCTTGAAAGTAGAAGAGAGCTTCTATCCAGAAGAGAAAAAAAAGATCGACTTCTTACGCCCCTTAAGAATCTTCTTTGAAGCCTATCAAAATAAACGAGTGTTCTTTATCGCCCTCATCTTCTTTCTTATGCAATTGGGATTCTCCACCTTTTATCAACTCATCCAAGTGCGAATGGCCACACAGTTCAGCTATTCTACTTGGGACCTAGGCGTCTTTAATACAGGGATAGGGATCAGTTTTGCAGGAACCATGTGGATCAGCATGAAATACATCTTAAAACATTTTAAAGAAGGAGTAATCGGAGTTGCGAGTCTCCTACTTACAGGAATTTGCCTTGGCATTACCGCAATTCTACAAGTAGAAGCTGGTGTAATTACCTTTTCCTTTCTTTCTGCAGGCTTTGATATGATTGCTTATGCGATGCTGATGACAGCCTTCTCTCATGCAGTAGGCTCAAATGCCCAAGGCTGGGTTATGGGAATCTTTGGTGCTATTCTTGCCATCTCGTGGGCCTTGACCGGTTTTTCAACCAATCTACTCACGTTCATAAATGCTGATGGAATCATCTTCTTGGGAAGTCTTTGTATGCTAGCTAGCGCTACTTTGATGTTCTTCTATGTAAGAAAATACGCACAGCCTAAAACTACTTAGCAAGAGCCATATTCTGCTTAACACCTTTTGGAGTAAATCCATCAGGCAACTTAACTTGCCATCTCTTGATAAGATTTGGGATTGCTTGTAGCAGCTTATCATTTTTCGCAAGATAAGGGTGACACGGCTCAGCTGTCGATCCAAAGACACGCAGATTTTTTAGATTTTTTGGATCTACAAATACAGCCAATACGCCATCCGATACTTGGTTACATGTATACTTCAAAGCTAAAAAAGCGTGCTTAGTTGCAGCATCTATTCCAATCATGACAGGCTTTGTCATCAGAGCTACGCCTATCTTGCGAGGGTTGAGTGCCTTAGTAAAGTAAGAGCCTGCATCTAGATCAAACCTCTCTCCCGCCAATTGCAAAAATTTTGACATCTCAGGAGTCTCAATGCCCTTTACCACAGCTTGCTTTAGCTCTTCGACTGGATTTTGCCAAGCAAGAAGCATGCCAGCGGCGATCGCCGTCACGCCGAATGCTAAAGCCAATGCAGCTCGTGAGCTTGTTTTCCTAAGCTTAGTTTCCTCAAAACCATTCAATGCATAGGCGGTAATCGCCCCACCGACAAAACTGAAAGCGCTGCTTAAATAGTACATTATTACCTCCGATTAGTTTATATAATAACAAATTATTTATATATTGTAAAGATTTTACTTTCAAAACAAGAACTAATACCTTTAATATTAACACCTTAAAAAAATAACCTTACTAAAAACAAGAACCATTCAATTGACAATTATTAACATTTTTAATAAAATTAAAACCGCTGATAAAAACAAAAAAGAGAGATTAAAATGACGATGTCAATACAAATGCACGCACTACCCATAATGCTAGAGGCGATTAAAACAACACCCCTTCCCTCCAATGCAATCACAAAACTAGCCCTTGCATTCATCCCTATAGCAATCGGAGGAATAACCGCCCTTCTTTCTAGAAAAATCCTTACCCAAGAACAGCTCCAATCCCAACTTCTCGATGCCTGCTTCCAAACAGATCTTGAAGAGGCGAAAGCACTGATCAAACAAGGAGCTACCATACCCGAAAACGACGAGCGTTTTGCAACAGCTTTAACTGAGACATGCAAAGGAAATGTCAAAAGCAGAAGTGAGAAAGAAGTAAAGCTTGCTGAACTACTCATTCAAAACGGACTCAATCCAAACACTCCCGATCAAACAGGCGTTTCTGCTATGGAGATTGTATGCATGCACAGAGGAAGAAAAAGCATTCACCTAGCCAAAATCTTCTCTGATCAAGTAGATCCAAATACACTAGGCCCATATAACGAATGGCCTTTTCTGCATATTGCAGCAGCTAATTTAAATAGAGGCGTCGCTCGAGTTCTTTTAGAAAAAGGGGAAAACATCACCACAATTGATGAGCAACAAACCACTGCTTTACACATCGCCTGCATGGCTGGAAAGAGTGAACAAAGCGGGCTAAACTTTGTTAAAATGCTCTTTGAAAATGGTGGAAAAAACCTCATTGACCAAAAAGATTCTGAGGGAAATACACCCTTACACCTCGCGTTCAGACGATGCGACCAAAAACTCATCGAATTTCTACTTGATCAGGGAGCAAATACAAAAATTATAAATAACCGAGGAGAACTTCCAGTAAACATTCAAGATGCTAACGGCAACACTCCTCTACACCTTGCTTACTTCATGAAAAATACAAACCTCATTCAACTCTTACGCAATGAAAGAGCGGACATGAATATCCAAAATCATGATGGGGATACCAGCCTACAACTTCACCAGGTCCAGCAAAGACTCCAAAAAAACTAGCGCTCGAGTCAAAAGAGTGCTAGTTTTAAACTCTTTTTCCAGTATAATCCCGATTATGAGATCACACCTCAACAAAAAAATTTCACACTCAAAACATCTTACACACAGAGACTTAAGACAAATTACTAGCACTTAATGCGCTTGAGTGCTAGTTTTTAATCCTTACTCACATATAATGAGGGACGTAACCCTTAACCCTAAGAAGGAGGATACAATGAGAAAACGTTATCTACCTAACATCTTTGATGATCTCAATACATTTTACAGCGTCTTTAACGGGTGCTGCACTGAACAAGAATGCCGAAAAGGTACTTGCGAAGGACTGTCTGTTTCAGAGGATGAGCAAAAGCTCTACATTGATGCTCCATTAGCTGGAGTTAAGCCTGAAGAGGTAGAAGTCACTGTAGACCCTCAAAAACGGAGTCTTCTAATTCGAGGAAAAGCTAAAGAGGAGCGGGAGGAAGCCCACTACCACTTGAGGGGTGCTAGAGAGTACGCATATGAAATCCCCCTCTCTAGCGAAATCGATATGGATAGCAAGGTGGACGCTGTCTCTAAGGATGGCATTCTTAGCATTACTTTAGCTAAAAACAGAGGGCACAAACCTCTGAAAGTGGACGTTCGGTGTTGCTAAAACCTGTTTTCTAAAATCCCAGGCGCATCTAAACTTAGATGCGCCTATGCATTATGTACTCATCCCATTCCTTTTCGCTTTTTTAGCATTTGCAAGACTTGACCGTCTTTTTTTTAAAGCAAATGCAAGCTTCTGCCCTAAACATGTAATCCCCAACTGGTCCCGATGCCCCCAATACACCACTCCTTCAAGTCCACAAGTAGATGAGATCCTCAACCAACAGTTCACCTATTTGACCAAGGGGAAACAGAGTTTTGTTTTTGTAAGCGAAGATCAAAAATGGGTGATCAAGTTAGTACGTCTTCCTCGCTATGCAATGCGCTACAGTAGGAAGGGGTCTGTATCTAGCATCTCTTTTCTATCGAAGACTTTGGAAGGATGTAAATGGGCCTATGAAGCACTTTCAGAAGAGACGGGCGTTGTCTATGCCCACTTAGGGCCAACAGACGATTTGCATTGCTCAATTAATCTAATCGACCAACTCGGTAGAAAATACTCTTTCAGCGCTGATTCTATCCCTTTCGTTGTACAAAAATTCGGAAAACCTTTTTTTCCTGTATTTGATGCTGAAAAAAATCCTACAGAGCTAATCGAAAAAACTGTGCAGCTTTTCTCTAGCCTCTATGATAAGGGGTTTATCGATCGAGATTCTATCCTCGATAAGAATTTTGGAGTAATTGATACAGCTCCATTCATCATAGATATCGGCCAGTTAGAAAAGATCGATACTCTCCCTCCCCGTTCTGAATACTTGCTTGAAATGACCCACAGCTTAGGAGTAAAACTTCTAAGAGAGTCTCCTCAGCTCTATTCTTATTACAAAAATCTCTTGCATTAAAAATTTTTCCTTTCAAAAATGAGACCTTTCAATTACGAGGTAAAACCATGAAAAAAAGTCTCCTAGCTCTTACTGTCCTTTCAGCTTTGTCTACAGCTCCACTTGCAGCACGCACACTGATGTGTGAGCAATGTGAACCTGAAGAGACAGGCTGCCCTGAACACCTATTTGTTGAGCGCTCCCAGCTGTTTATTCACGCAGAGCTTCTGTATTGGACAGTACTAGAAAATACACTCGACTATGCGGTAAAAATAAAAGACACGACAACCGAGCTCGACCACTTTGCCCTTGGAGACTACCAAGCAGCCCGATATGACTGGCGCCCCGGCTATCGCGTTGCAGCTTCTTACTACCGCTGCCCTAAATACTGGGAAGCCACTGCACAGTACACTTGGTTCTATGACAAAGGATCGGACCGTACAGTAGCTCCTCTAAATCCTACTCGCCAGCTAGCTACCGAGCCCGATTACGAAAAAGCAAGAAGTTCTATCGATCTTCACTACCATGTAGGCGATTTACACGCAGCCCGTGTTTTTGATCCTAATCCACACCTACGCATGCGCTTATTTGCAGGATTGACTTACGCCTATATCGAGCAAAGCTGGAGAATGCGTTATACTAACTTCTCAAATGAGTTTGAACGAGTGAAAGAAAAATGGCGCTTCTCAGGAGGAGGATTCCGCACAGGACTAACTGCTGACTGGTTTTGGGGTTGCCAATTCTATCTCACTGCGAAGATGAGTCTTGCGGCTCTAGCTGGCTCTTATAAAAACGAAGAGATCCAGACCATCAATACAGATGAAAATCTCATGGTAAAGGCTGTCTACGATGAAGGACGCCTTGCTTTTCACACGCAATTCATGTTTGGCCCCTCTTGGCAGATCCCTTGCGACTGCTGGAGCTTTGAGCTTTTTGCTGGGTATGAGTTCAACCTTTGGTTCAACCTGCAAGAAAGAATTCGTCAGAGTCTTCGAAGCAACACTGGAGAGGCCATGGAAACATTCTACTCAAGTGGTCTATTCGGCACGCAAGGACTCACAGTTCGCTTAACTCTTGGCTTCTAGCAAATAGGACGATGCCGTCCATTCTCTTTTGGAGGGGGCGGTGTTGGTCCTTTTGAGCCCTTTTCTAAGCTTTCACAAGTATTCATGATATCCTGATAGAGAATATCCGCCATATCGCGGCTGAAATTCTCTTTCACAACAATGCGCATAAGTGCAATTTCTTCAGCATTAGGCGGCATGGTATAGGCTGACATCACCCAGCCCCTTTCTCTTATTTTATGAGAGATGTCGAAGACGCTATATCCTTTGACCTCATCTTTAAGACGCATCGCTACAACAGGCAATTTTCTGCTCGGATTGATCATTTCAAACTTTCCGCTTTTTTGAAGAAGCTCCGCAAGATATCTTGCATTTTCTAAGCAGTTTTGGATGATGTTGCGATATCCCTCTTTACCAAGACGTAAGAGATTGTAATACTGTCCAATAACGTGCGCGCTACTACAAGAAAAGTTGAGGGTAAAGGTGGGCATCCACCCTCCCAAATAGTTCACCTTGAAAATAAGCTCTTCAGGAAATTCTGATTCTTCACGCCAAATCATCCACCCAATCCCAGGGTAGACAAGGCCGTACTTGTGACCAGAAACGTTGATAGACTTAACCTGTTCTAAGCGAAAGTCCCATCGATAATCAGGCTCTACAAATGGGACCACAAAACCCCCACTTGCTGCATCGACGTGTATGGGAATATCCCACCCTTTTTCTTTTTTAATTTTCAGGAGCATGGTGTTAATCTCTTCAACAGGATCAGCTTGGCCTGAATAGGTGCTCCCTAAAATAGCCCCGACGCAGATAGTGTTGGCATCGATCATTTTTTCCATTTCATCTACAGAAACGGTGTACTCCCCTTTTTCCATCGGGATAACTCGCATCTCTACATCAAAGTAACGGGCAAATTTTTCCCAGCAGACATGTACCTCTGCTCCAAATACGATATTAGGTTGATCGGTTTCTTTTTCTCTTCTGTGCTTTCTCCAGTTCCACTTGTGAGCAAGTAAAGAAAGCATAATAGCCTCTGATGATCCAATCGTTGCAGCTCCAACCGCTTTGCTTTCTTCAGGAATATTAAATAGACGTGCAATCATATTCACACAGCGGTGATGAATCACCTCTGTTTGAGGATACTCATCATGATCGATGAAATTTTTATGTAGTCCATCATGCATCAGTTTTTCAGCCTCAGGCTCCATCCAGGTTGTGACAAAGCTTGCAAGATTAAGCGAGGGGTTCGCATCCATGTTGAGCTCATCACGAATCAACTGATAGGCCGCATTTGCAGGCATGCTTTTTTCTGGGATTTCGTACTTAGGAATTGGCTCACCAAAAAACCGAGAACTATAGGTGCTTGCATGACCTTTTTCAGATGGTTTGGGTTTCTCTTTTTTACTCAGCATGAACGCTCTCCTTTACTTTTTTCTTCCAACTAGGCTTCCTCACCCCATAAATAATCTGAGGGATAACAAGAGCTAAGACAACTCCACTCCCGATAAATGAGACATATAACTCCGGATGCTTAAAAGGCAATTGAGCCGGTGGAAAAAACCCGACAAAAATAGCAAACAGCGCTGCTAGCATCCCAATACCCGAAACAATCCACATCCCCACATTCCCTCCAGGAATCTTGTAAGAACGAGCTACATTAGGCCTTTTATAGCGAAGACGGATAGCTGCTGCAAAAAGAAGTAAGTACATGATCAAATAGAGAATCACCGTTAAATCCGTTAGAACAAAAAAAGCACTACTTACAGTAGGTGCAACCAGATAAATAAGAGAAATAAAACTTACTACGATTCCCTGTACCACTAAAATATTCCTGGCTACTCCAGCTTTGTTTTCGTAGGAAAGAAACGGGGGTATAAGCCCTAATTTCGACGTCGCAAATAATCCCTTGCTAGGTCCTACAACCCATGCGGCTACTCCACCAATTGCGCCATATGCAGCAAAAAGGCCTAGTATAGGCAACATCCACTGGATGTTGAAAAGGGTTAAAAGCTGCGAAAATGCCTGCATGATCCCGGCTGTTAAGCTAATTTCTTGTTCAGGAATCACCATAGCAACAGCTAGAGCCCCCAGAAAGAATATACAAAAAATAAGGATCACAGAAACCAAAACAGCTTTTGGAAAGGAACGACGCGGATTTTTTAGATCGATCACATGAACAGCGTTAACCTCCATCCCAGAGAAAAGAAGTAAAATACCTGCTAGGAAAGAGAGCTTTGAAAAATCAGAAAAATCAGGAATCATCTTTTCAAATGAAAAAGTAAAAGCAGAAGGCTTGCCACTCATCCACCAAATAGCTCCCAAGCCAATAATCAAAATACCGGGCAAAATTGTCCCTAGGATAACCCCCGAGCTCGATAGGAAGCTTGCAGCCTTTATCCCTCGTAAATTGATCAGTGTAGAGCCCCAGTAGATCGCCAAGATAACTACAATGTTATAGCGAGGGTTATTAGCGAGTTCTGGGGAAAAAAATAAGTAGGCTAAAGCTCCCGCCGCAAAAGATAAAATCGTTGGATACCAGAAAATATTCTGAACCCATTGGAGCCAGATAGCTGTGAAACCTGTTTTGTGTCCAAAAGCTTCAGAAATCCATCGAAATACTCCTCCCTCTTCCGGCCATCCTGTAGCCAGCTCCGCAGAGACGAGTGATGTGGGGATCAAAAACATAATCAAAGAAAAGAGAAGATAAAAAACGAGAGAGCTGCCCTCTCTTGCCATAAGTGGCAGGCCACGCAAACTCAATATAATAGCCACGTTCATCATGGCTAATAAAAAGACATTAAGAGTCTTTTTTCGTTTTTTTGTCATGCTACCTCTCCTTTGCTTCTATGTATAAGATTTAGGAGAAATAGAACAGGAGATTTATTATTTATTAAATTTGATAGCCCAGCCCTCAGCCATTTCTTTTTTGACTTTGTGATATTCTTTAAAAATTTCTGCATCGAGAACACTTAGACGCTCGATTCTCTCTCCTTTTTTGATCCAAGGATCGATCCCACGAAACTTCATTTTTGGGTGTAGATCGGCTTTTTCCTTTTCTACCAATGAGAAGTACTGACTCGCGTGCATAACACGATGAAAACGGTTCTGAATGATTGGATCTCCAATCTGCTGCAATCTACTCCAGATATCGTCATCGACTCCAAAAAGAATTTCGTCCCTAGAGAATTTTCGAAGGTGTAGAGCCCTGCTAATAGCTTCTCCCAGCCATTTGGACTCAAGGTAATTTCTAGCAGATCCCCAACAATTTTTTGTCATATAAATCGAAAAACGGACCATTTTTTTAATAAGATCTGGCTTTGTAGAGATCCACCTTCCCTCAATAAATTGTAAATCTTTGACAATCTCTATAGCTTCTTCTTTAGACAAAAAGCCCCGATGAAAAGCACCTTGCAGATTGTATTCAATCCGATCTGCACAAAGGTTGGGTAATTCCTGCTCTAAAGCTGGAAAGAGCTCTCTCTTGGGTAAGACTTTTTCGATCGCATAGCCGTGTTTTTTTAAGATAGCACCCAGACCATACTTTTCAAGAAACCACGCATGTATGTCATCTTGGTAGCAAGACTCTTCTGGCTCAGCACAAAATACGTACTCTCCCACATGAGAAAAAGCTGTATGTGAGACGTCGTGAAGTAATCCTGCTATTTGCTCTTCAAGGGAAGAGCCCTTCATCCGAAGAATCGCAAATACTCCCAGACTATGATCAAAACGACTATACTCTTCTTTGTGCGTCGTATAAAAAGAAATCCCATACTGGTGGACTTCTTTGAGTCGCTGCATGGGCTTGCTCTCAATTAACTCTAGTAATACAGGCTCTTCAACCTGCAGGATCCCGTAGAAAGTCTCAATAGGTTTTGTAAAAAGGCTCGTACAAAGAGAAAGAAAGAGAAATAAAAAAAACCGCATCTTCACCTCCTATAGTTCTTTATTTGAAATGTAGAAAAAGGTTACCATCCCGTAGAAATACAGAACAAGTGCTTTTATTGGAGATTCAATAAAAAAAAGGAGTAACTCTCTATGTCTGTTACATCAAGTACCACAAACCCATCCCGTGCATACTCTCTGGAGATGATCGGGCTCAACCTCTCAAGGCCAGCTCACGTTGTATCAGAGCCTCTTATTCGAGCACTTGCAACTCCCATTCGTCCCGGGAAAGACGGCAACTATAACTGGGCTACACTTGAAATAATTCGCCGCATATTTACTGTAGCGATTTACAGTGTAGCGGCTCTTTTTGCTATTCCTCTAGCTCTTATCGGAAGCGGTTTTGAAAAAGCTGCTGACCTTATCAGAAATCGTCCCTTCACCTACCTAAAGGGCAATCCTAAAGCAGAAAAGCCGGAGGGCCACACCTATAAGCTCATGACATTAAATGCATGTATGCTCTGGGGAGGACTTCCCGTCCCATTAGGGGGCATGCGCCCACCAAATAAACGAGTTGATGCTCTAGCAAAAAAAATCAAGAAACTCGATCCCGATGTCCTCGTCATGCAAGAAGTTGCATTTGACCCTGCTATAAAACTCCACAAAAAGTTGAAAAAGAATTACCCCCATTTCTTCACCCGAATAGGGCCAAACCCTCCTTTAATGGAAAGCGGTCTCTTCATTGCTTCTAAGTATAAAATTCTCAATGCAGGGTTTATCCCCTTCCCCGATCAGGTTGGAATCAAGCGAGGTGCATTTTGGTTTGAGACGCTCGACAGGGCTTTCATTACCACTCACATGGAATTTGGAGACACCCCTGAAGGTAGAAAAAAGCGCAAAGCGCAGTTTGATCTGATCAAAGAACAAATCCAGGAACTACAAATAATGGGGAAAACCTGCTTCCTGTTGGGAGATTTCAACCTCGATCGAAATAAAGAACTCGCAGCATATAACGAAATGGAGATCCCTAAAAAATTCTACGACCCCTATTTCACAAAATATCCAAATCTTGATGCTTCATCTGCAACCTGCACCGATACGGTTGAAGCCCACACACTAGGACAGCCCACTCCCAAGAAGAAATGGGAAGTCGTAGATTACGCCCTTCTAGCCAAAGGAAGAGGACGATATACATTAGACGTAGAGCGTGTGAAAATGTACCAAACAAAAGATCCCGATCAGGCACTCTCCGATCACAATGGCCTGCTGCTTACCGCGACGAGAGCCTAGTATGAACTTTCGTAATAAGCCAAGCCCCTAGAAAACTAAACCAAAAGCCAAATCCGATACCAAAGATAGGTCCATAAGCTGGGAGGGTCCTTTTCAAGGTGAGCAAAAAGAACGCTCCAAAAATCACGCTCCAAGCCTGTCCAATACGAATACCCCATTTTGGCATAGAAGTATCCTTTGCCCTGCTCTGGAGTAAGAGCCCTACCGCAACCCCCAATCCTGCCCAGAAAGAATGGATAAAGTGGCGTTCAATCAATAGTAGAAGCGCAGGAAAAAGAAAGGCCCAAATCTTCCATCCTCTTTCAAATTTTGGAAAAAGCTTCCAGTAAACAAAGAGAAGAATAGCTCCGACTATCCATCCTCCAAAAACATCTGTGAAGTAGTGGACTCCCAAATAGATCCGCGAAAAAGAGAGAAAGAGGGCGAATAAAATCCCTAAAATCTTATAGATCCGCTTGCGACATTCTAAAACGGCAATGCCTCCAAAAAGGATAGCCGTTTGTGCAGCCCCGCTTGGAAAACCAGGACTCGATAGACATATCAACCCAATGGAAGAGTCTACCTGGCAGGGTCTAGGAAGGTCGAATGCAGCTTTCAGGGCCATGTTGGTAACCCCGCTCAATATCATGATATAGAAAAGCTTCACCCCAATCTTCCGATTCAGAAGATACCAGACAAGAGCCACTACAATCATTACAAAAGCAAACGAACCTGCATAACCCCAGCCGATGAAAAAGCGATCCATTGCAGGAGATCTTAAAGTCGTATGGATCTTTTGGATCCACTCGACTTGCGCCTGATAACTACTAATCATTACCGCTCCAGCTGCCTGTAAAGGGCTCTTGCACTTTTAGGTTGCGCAACATTTCCTGATAAAAGCTCTGATGGACGAACAGGCTTCCCATAAAACTCGGCATTCACATCAGATTTTTCTGTGATGACAGACCCCTCGAGAGAAGCCCCAACAAATACCCCCCTACCCACACTATATGAATAAATAGCTGCAGGAGGCAGGGCCAAAGAGCCCTCCGCAGCTCCTCCAACGGGCCCTGCAGCAACACTTAAGTTTCCACCGAGTGTTACGCTCCCTCTGGAAAAAGCATCCAGAGCTGCTTGGGTATTCAGTACAAGTACAAAACTCGTAATACTCCCACCAATCTGTGCTCCAAAACCAGCACCTGCCATCCCAATTGCAGAAGGAGCTGACCATCCCTTTGCAGTCTTTGCTACAACAAGGCCAGAACCAATCCTTCCACTGAAGATGAATCCCCCTTTTACAATGCTCATTACAGCGATACCTTTTGCATTATCGAGCACTTGCTGAGGAATACTACGCTGCTGAAGAATCGAGGAAGCGCGATCTATATCCCGTTGCAAACTCTGTCCATACACAGCATGGGTAAATAAAATAGCTGCTAGCCCAAGTAAAATCTTACGAAACATCAATCGCCCTCTTTTTCCATTTTTTCAAAAACTCTTGTGCAAGAGCATAGTCCGGAAACTGCTTTTCTCTTGCATTGAACTCTTTATGATGAATACTCCTTCTCCCATTTTTCTGTCGAATTGGAGGCAACAAGTCGTGAAGCATTTCATGGTAGATGATGTAACGGACAAAATATTCTGGAACAGATGCTCTGTCTAAAAGGCGGTTAATTTTGATCAGCTTGGTCTGATGGTTGTAGCTTCCAAATAGCATCCTTGTCTTAGGAACAGAAACCCCATTTCCAAACCAGGAAATCCGAAGATCGAGCTTTGCGTCAAAGTATTCGTTATTAAGCTCTTCGTAGATCTCTTGCAGGTTGTAAAGTTTGCCGTAAGGGCGTAAGACGACTGTTCTTCTCTTTCTTTTCTTGCGACCAAAAAGTCTATTGAGAACACTTGTCACAGAGCTAGCTGTCCTTTCTCCCCTGGAAAAAGAGGAGTTAGATAAGTAACTTCTGGTTCTGGTAGAACAAGCGAAGAAGAGATTTTTTCATATGCAACGAAGTGGTCGGTTTTTATGTGCTCTTCCAAAGCCTTTGAAGAGGCCCACCGCTCAATCAATACGAAGTGATCCCCATCCTGCACATCACGATGTACTGCGTAGAGAAGGCACCCCGTCTCTAATCGCGATGCCATCGCTAAGGCTTCAATCGCTTTTTCAAGCGTTTCTTTGCACTCTGGTTTGCTTGTCACGCTGTAGGTGAGAATAATTTCTTGGGTAGAGTTTTCCATAGGGCCTTAAGTATAGCAAGTCGGACCATTAGAAAACAGCTGATCAAACAAACTTCAGCTGTGCTTAAGATTGTCGATGTCTCTCTGAACTTTTTCTTTATTCGCTTCTGTAGGGGAAGATAGATAATTGTCGTAATCAGCCTCTAGGCGCTCTTTCATCTTTTGCATACTTTCATTTGCAAGAGCTTTTGCTGCATCCTGGATCGCTTTAAGAGATTCCTCCATAGAAGTCTCATACTCCTGTTTTTGAGCGGGAAAAGTTTTCTTCTTTTGTATCTCTTTAAATCCCTTCTCGAAAATTTGAACCCCTTCTTGGATTTCTTTTCGATATTGAGCTCTATCTGGACCCGATATTTCCATAAATTCCTCAAGCGTGTTATCTCTTACATGTAGCATACATACAGAAAAAGCGCACCTACCTGATGAAAAAAACCACTCTAGCCCTGCTTTCCTTTCTCTGCTTTTCAAAAGGAATTGCGCAAGAAATCAAATCTCCTGCACAGATCCAAGCAGAGCTAGATCTGGCGCAGCGGGATTTTGAGATCGCCAAAAGCATGTTTATCCCCTGGTATACAGGGCCTCTAATCACCGGTTCTGCGAGTAACGTCCCAATGGGAAAATACAATATCCAAGGGTATCTCTTTCTCGACAACCAATATGCAAAATTCTTAGACAACCGCAAATCTCAAGACATTCCTAATATCTATACAATCAATCCCCTACTTGTTTTACAGCGAGGGCTTACCCATTGGCTGGATATCACTCTGACCCCACAAGGGATATTTCGTTGGAACCAGGGAGAATATGCACAAGCGTTCGGAGACCTTCCCGTCACCTTTGGCTTCCAGGTTGTGAAACAAACACCTCATATCCCATCGGTTCGACTCACCCTCGGAGAGTCTTTTCCCACAGGCAAATACCAAAAGCTAGACCCTGCTAAGGGAGGCATTGATGCTTCTGGTTCTGGTGCCTATGCCACAATAGTTGGCCTCAATCTAAATAAAATCCTCTGGTGGCTAAAACTCCATCCGATCAGCTTGCGGTTCTCTGGCACATATGAAATCCCCAACCATGACGTAAGCGTAAAAAACTTCAACGCATACGGGGGTGGTTTTGGCACTGATGGAAAAGTATCCGTTGGACAAACACTCAACCTCGATTTTGGTGTTGAGGTAAGCATCACCCAGAAGTGGGTCTTTGCAACGGATGTTGCCTATACATATTCGAGATCCACAAGCTTCTCTGGGATCGCTGGAATAGATGCCACCGGCGCCTCTGCTGCAAATGGAGGCCCCTCCTCCGATCAGCTCTCTCTAGCCCCTGCTATCGAGTACAACGTAAGCGATACAGGAGGATTCATTGGGGGTGTTTGGTTTGCTGTTACTGGACGCAACAGCTCGAAATTCATTGATATTATCTTGTCCTACACCCAACTCTTCTAGTCAGATAAGGCAGGCGCTGTCTATAACTTCTCTGATCGAACCAAGAGGAATCGCTCCATCATAGAGATGATAGTACTTATTCACTCCACCGGAATTCGCTTCATAGACAAGCTCCCCTGTAAGCTTTTCTGGATCTATCTCTAAAACTATAAATCGATCGGCACCAGACCAATACTTGGAGATAATTCGATCAAGCTGCTCTTTTAGAGAAAAATGAATAAAAGCTTTGTCCGCAGCATCTAATTGGAGATTTCCCATCGACTGACTGGCTTTCCAGTTTTCGATAGAAACAATTTTGTACAGTGCTTCTGGCATCTTCTTTTCGTTCATATCCCCTCCAAAATACAGAACGAAGCGGCATAACAGCTTCCCTGCCCACCTACAACGACTAAGTGAGTAAACGAAGAGCTCTAGCGAAAAATAACAGCTCGCCCTACATCAAAACCTTGCTTCTTACCTACCGCATGGTCCACAGGGAAGTGAACCCCAGCCCAGATTCTGGACATACCAGCTTCCTCTCCAAGCCCTTTCCATTCCGCTTCGTTTTCTGGAAAATAATACGAGAGCACAACTTCTGCTGCAGTGCAGATGGTTGAGTGTGCAGAAGGACAGCTCGGGTGATTCGGAACTTCAATCGATGGCTTTAAAGTGGGATCCATTTGGCTGGGACGCTTAACCAGATCTGTATACTTGTTATCAAAAACTGCAATGAGGGCATCAACAAGAGCTACAGCGAGTTTTTCTCGCACCTCTAAGCGCACCTGAAGAGATGTTTTGTTTTTTTCCATATACTTCTCTGCAAGTCCCATCCAAAAGCCATCCGTATCTACTTTTGCCCAGTACTTAGCTTTTTCTTTTTGCTCATCCGTCGCATCTTTCACACTTGCCGTTACTGACTCTAACTGCGCTTGCCAAAAAGGGTGTTCACTCTCAGGGGGCTCTGATCCTCTGAACTCATCCGCACTATGAAGAGCCCAAGGTTTCATGGAAGGACGTTTTACTCCAACAGGATCTTTTTCACCTTTCCAGTCATCTTTATCTGTAGACATTTGAGCCGAAGAAATCCCCTCTTCTTCCTCTTGAAACCTTTCTGCAAACTGCTTCTCTAGTGCTGTGGCAAGCAATGTTGAATATTGGTCTTTCTTCCCTTCTTTATCACTAGAATAGTTTGGGTAAAAAAGCTGTATAATTGCGACCGTGATTGCATCTAAATTCCCTGCATACGTTCCGGCAGCGTAAAAAGACTCATCCGCAAATGCCTTCTGTGCAGAATATAAATAGGCGTAGAACCGCGTTGATCCACCAGCTTTTTTCAAAGGCTCCTTCTTCATCAGATCTTTGATTTTCTGATCCCATTCATCGAGCTCTTTCGATGTAATTCGGTCCTCCGTAGGGGTTTTCTGCAATTCTGCTACCTCCTCTTTCGACAGAGCAAAAGAGCGCTCACACTCTTCCTCCTTTGGATTGCAGGCAATCATCGACATCATTAAGAATAGCGCTAACAAAGACTTTTTAAGCATACATCTTCCTTTTCGTTTTGATCTTACGTATAGTAAAATACGAAAACTTTTGCAATAGGCCCATATGAACCGATTCCTCTGCACTCTATTCCTTCTCCTTTTTTCTCTTATAAGCCTAGAGGCTAGTGAGAAAATTTACGCCATCATGATAACTGGAAAAGACGATTTCCACTTCAACTTAGCCCTTTGTTCTATAGAGTCTTTCTTACAGCAAACCTACCCCAACAAAAAGCTCATCATCATCAACGATGGGAACTACAACTTTGATCACATCCAAGATGAACGAATCCAAGAAATCCACCTAGACGAAAAACGAGTACTTGGAGAACTCCGAAATATAGGACTTGATGCCATCCCTGAAAATGCCGTCTGGACTGTATGGGACGATGATGACTGGCATCACCCCAAGTTGATGGAAAAACAATACAAGCAACTGGTTATGAAAAAAGCAAACGTATGCAGCCTAAACAATCAGGTGCAGTACAGCTTCCTGCGAAATAATGCCTGGGTAAAATGCGGAGATATTTTTGGCAATATCATGTGCAGAAATAAATCTGATATACGATACCCCCATGTGAAAAAATCCGAAGATGTTTACTTCTTAGAAGAATACCGGAACAAATATGGCGGGATCATCTGGGACAATCCTCCCCACTACTACCTCCGCTTTATTCACGGGTACAACACCTGGGAGCAAGAGGATTTCGAAATACAAAAGAAAAAATCTAATAAATGGAAGCTACAAACTGAGAGCAGCGACTATCTAGCCAGGATCCTTGAACGATACGAATTCGCCTATCCGAGTGCTATCGAATCGCTCCCACCTCATCAATGAAGAGAGAAGATTTCCCAAATGACTGAGGCGTTTTAGATTTTAAGAACTGCACCTTGAAAGAGAGTGTGTCTTTATCTTTCGCAATCGGGTCAGATAGTTTCATCTCAACATTTCCAGCATCCGCTAGACCTATCACAGAAAGCGTTGCTGTGGGTGGGGTTTTCATCAAACCACTTGGCTCATATTTCCAAATCCCCACAAAATCCTGCAGGGTCATATGTCCAGCTATTCGCTCGGGTCTATCTGAAAAGTAAACTACAGCAGGGACATTTTTGAAGACAATCCGATCTCCTTCTATTGATCCAGCCTGCGAACTAATCACATAGAGAAACTTTGCTCTGGCTATCCTATCTCCGCTCGGAGGCTGCTGCGCTTCCGAAAGGATTGGAAGGAATAAACTAGCTAGTGCAAAAACCAAATATCTCATAAATTCACCTCTTTAATTCCCTTTTTTCACTGGAATGAAAAAATTGTCAAGAATGGATTTGAAAAATGGGGGCATAGTGGTAATTGTTTAGAGCATTTTTCAAACCTCTCTTGAGAAATTAATCCCTCTTCACATATAGAGGAAAAGTAAGATGTTTTGGCTATTTTCACTCTTTCTTGCAGTCTTTATTCTCATCCTCTTTGGCAAAAAAAGAGCCGCCCTGATTGTAGCAATTTTGAACTTGGCCCTTTGTTTTGCTCTGTTTCTCTATCACGCAACTTCCAACCTTAAAATCCAGCTATGATACGCACACGAGTGATTCGATTGTTAAATGCTCTGATGGCTCTTGTTTTTGTAGGAGTCCTCACCGCAGGCTTTTATCAAGAGTGGAGCAAGAATGAACTCCCCTGTCCTCTCTGCTATCTACAAAGACTAGGCATGATCGGGGTGGCTTTGGGTGCCCTTATGAACTTGCGATTTGGGATCCAAATACGACACTATGCTTTTTCCCTTCTCAGCGCTCTTTTAGGAGGGGGAATAGCCCTCAGACAGATCGCCCTTCATGTTTGTCCTGGATTTTCAGAATTTGGAACACCTGTTTGGGGATGGGGACTCTATACATGGTCCTTTGTCTCATTCTTCTGTTCAGTACTTGCGATTATCCTTTTTCTCTTTCTTCATAAATCTTCAGATTCCAAGCTCAAGTCTCTCACTTGGTTTGATAAGTTCGCATTCTTAGGCGTCGGTCTTCTAATTGTTTCCAATATCGTCACAGTTCTATTCCAATGCCAATTTGGCCCTTGCCACGACGTCCCCTGGCCATAAATCTTCTTGAGTCAATTCAAAAAACAAGCGATACTTTTGGCATGACAAACTAAGAGGTCCTCAAGATGAAAACCGCTCTACGAACTTTTGCATTTCTAACACTTTTTTTGGGTACGCTTCCATTATTTGGAATTGAGAAAAGAGAACTAGATCTCTCCAAGCTAGGACATAAGGTGTACAGCCAGAATGAAGAAGATGGGATCATCCAGGGCATTTTCAATCTCGTAGGCACTGATTCCAAGTACTATGTCGAATTTGGAGCAGCTGAAGGGCACAGGGGCTCCAACACAAAATTCCTTAGGGAGTATTTTGGTTGGAATGGGCTACTACTAGACATCGCATATAGCTCCCCCCTCTTAAATCTTCACAAAGAAAAAGTTTCTGCAGAAAACATCAATGCTCTATTTGAGAAATACAATGTCCCCAAAAACTTAGATCTTCTTTCGATTGATATCGATGGCAATGATTTTTACGTTTGGCAAGCAATTGATCCAGAATATCGCCCCAGACTCATCGTAATCGAATACAACGCCACACATCTACCTCATGAGGATAAGATTATCGTTTACGATCCAGACCACGCCTGGGATGGAACCAACTACTATGGAGCTAGCATGCTGGCTATGTATAGACTTGGCAAAGCGAAAGGCTACTCTCTTGTAGCGATTGACAACAACTGCATGAACCTATTTTTCGTACGAGATGATTTACTAGAAGGCAGAGACTTCACTTTTAAAAACATCAATGATGTCAATCAACTCTATCGAAAGCCAAAATACAACCTAGGTGGCCCGAATGATGGTCACAGACAGGACTACAATTTCCGCCCCTTTGTGTCTTCCGATGAGTTTATTAGCAAACCTTCTGACTAACCACAAGTTGTTTATAGACAAGTATTTACACGTATCACCCTTGTTTTATGCGGAGATTAGACAAGTTATTCTCCGCATAAAATGCGAAGAATTGCACTGCTCGTGCGGAGATTAGATGCTATTATCAAGAGAATATCCCTTATCGAGAGGCTTTACTTATTTGGAGAAGAAAAGGCAGCCGCAGCACAAGCTATTCTCTTGTACAACCAGAACATGATTAAGCATCGCTAAAATGGAACAGAGATCGAGAAGCTCGGCTCCCCGAGCACAAGAGACTTACTCACTAAATAGCTGCCTAAGAAAAGAGAAAAGTCGTACCAAGCGTGGAGCGCAACACATTCTTTAAGAGAACAGTTCTTATAGCTCATCCACCCAAAGTAGAAACTGAAGGCGGTAATAAAAGGAAGGCTATACCGATAATAATTTTTCCGGTCGATAGGATGCATATCTTTTGCATTTGGAATATGCATAGCTCCAAAAGCGAATGAAGAACTTATGATTCCGCCCCATGGAGTAAGAAATTCTGAAAGAGCTGGTTGGAGAAAGCCCCGAAAAAGAGATTCTTCTGAAATCCCAACTAAAAAAGCTAAAGGAGGAAAGGGCGCGTCAAGAATTGAGCTCAAGCTACATTCCATTCCCTGAGAGGCAAGGAAATATTGCATCCCCGCTCCTACGGCAAGAGCTCCTAGAAACCCTCCCCACACTTCAGGTTTTTTGACAACGCTCCATTGGAAAGGCGCTAATGCTAACTCAGAAAACCCTTCTTTGGGCATTGAATAAACATATCCTTCTTGGTTATTGTATGAGCGAACATCTCGATAAGCCGAATAAACCCCATAGGACTGAAGAAGGCTTCCACAAAAATAGCGAGAGAAGTCTCCTAAGTCACCTTTCCACACTTTTGATCGATGAAGAGCTACCTCAGCGGCAATACTTGAGCTCCATCCCCCAAAAAGACTTCCTGCAGTTGCAAAATCTCCCAAGTAAGCATGACCAAGTCCTGGAGCAAGGCTTGATAATCCCACAGCAATAAACGCGCTCTTAGTTTTAACAGGCAACATAGACGAGGTGAAGTCCAGCTCCTTAGAAAGAGGCTGTGGAGTAAGTAACATAGGCTCTAAGACTGCTACTTCTTCTAAAGGGTTTTCCTCAGAAAGAGAAACCTCTAAATCGACACCTTCATCAATAGCATAGGAAGATGCAGAGTAAAATAAGAGGGATAGAGACAGAGTTGGAAGTAAGTTTTTCATATAAAAAAGGTGTAGCGCTCCAAAAGGCGGTAGGGCTTCTCAATAGTAGAGATAGCTGCTTGATTCTTGTAAAATCCTGATGCTCCGAGGTAAAAGTAGCTGCTCAGTATTTGAGCCTGAGACCACCACAAAAAAAACCTCCAGATGAGCAGCCTCTCATCAAATATGCCTCATAGAATAACAATCACACGATTAAAAGCTAAGACATCTTCACCCCTGTGCAAATTTCAAAAAGACGATTCAAAGGTTCAGCCAATAACGGGTATGACGAAACTCTCCACTTCTCCTAAGAGCCCCTTTTTGAACTAGATCGATCAAGTCCCGCGTAGTGGTAGCTCGAGAAGCTTTTGTGATTGCGATATAGTTCTCCGCGCTCAATCCACCTTTAAAGCCATTTGGACCTTCTGCAAATATTCTCAAGAGAACTTTTTCTTGACGTGAGTTGAGCCTACCCAAAAGGGATGTCAACAGCTTGGATTTTTTGATCAAGAAGTAAAGTAAATTTATTGATTCTTCTTGAGCCTGTAAAATTGAATCCGCAAAAAACTCAATCCAGTCTTGCACATCTAGGGTTCGATTACACTTTTCCAGCTCAGAATAATATGTTTTTTTTCGCTTTTCCAATATTTTAGAAACAGCGATCAATACAGAGCGCCCTACCCCTTGAGAAAGAACTTTTTCAACTAGCATACGACCGATTCTTCCATTACCATCTTCGAATGGATGAATGCTTTCAAAATACAGATGAGCAATGGCTGCACGCTCTAGATTTGAGGTCAATGATCTGGAAGAATTGAACCAACGAATAAATGCGTCCATCTCATCAAAAACATTTTCAGAAGGGGGCGCCTCGAAAAAAATGCGAGTTGAACCATAGCGATTGGAAACAATCTGCATAGGTTCTAAGTGAGTGCGATAGATTCCATGATCGGAGACATGAGACTGCCCTTCAAACAACGTAGCATGCCATTGCCAGAGCATTTCATGTGTCAATGGTTGGTCAAACGTTTTATAAACATCACGAAGAAGTTTAGCCACTAACTCTTCTCTATTGGCGTCTTTTCTTTCATCTCCATCTAACCCAAAATGCCTCCTAATTGAAGACTGCAGACTTGCTCTATCAAGAATCTCTCCCTCAATCTTAGAACTCTCAAGGCCCTCCGAACTAAGAATTTCAACAATAAATCGATTGCAGTCCTTTTCTCGAAGACTTGTTAAAAAAGCAGAGCTACTCCCAGCTCCCAGGAGGAATTGTTTTTCCTTCTGAGATATGGAATTAGAATCATATTGAAATTTTGGCCACTCGGGCAGCTCCCAGTTCCAAGGCATGAGTAATAGACTCCTTATCTATAACTCATATTTAAGCACACACATGAGTTATAGAATACATTTCTATAACTCATCGATCATCTTTTTCCATAAGAGACTGATATTAAGTGGAATGAAAAACTCAACAGACTTCAGAAAGATAGCTCAACCAGTATATCGATGTTCCATTAGACATACTGGTTGGTAGACTGATTAGAGGACTACAATGCGAAAATTTATTTTTTTTGATCCAAAGTTCTGCCATATGCTTTAGTCAGATAAGTCTTTCATTCTGCATAAACAGCCCTAGCCTTGGTTAGAACATCTTCTCGGAAATAAGGACTTAAATCATTTAGTGCTTTTAGATCTACTGGATATCCAATGATATCACTGAGCTCCGATTCCATAGCACCAAATCCAATAAGATGAGGGATGTGTTCCTTTTCAAAATTGACAAGTACATCAACATCGCTTTTTTCATTAAATTGTGCTGTTAAAACAGAACCAAACAAAGCCAGATAGACAGTTCCAGGCTTTTTACAAAATTTCTCTATTTTTCTTTTCTCAAGTTGAATAGGAACCATTTTATCACCTCTTCCCTAATTTCAACTTGGATTTTTCTATTTGAAAAGGAAAAAGAATTTGCAAAGCTTAGAGGGATGGCGCGAAATCGTTTCTCGAGATCTTAGAATGATTCAGACAAAAACTACTCGATTAGAGGATTCTGAACCAATGCTTTTCAGGAAATTTAGGATAAAGACAGATAAGGGACTTGGGAAAAATAGAAAAAACCTCCAAACAGGAGGGTTTTAGACTCCGGATGCAAGATTCAAACTTACGACCAATGAATTAACAGCCTCCTTTATTTCATAAATTCTAACAAGACCCAGGAAAGGCTAGCAACGATAGAATTAAAAAGTTAAGAACTTCCCTTCTGTTGACGAAAGTTGCGCGTTGTTGCGAATTACTGGGGAAAAATTGGGGAAATTCTGCATTGAGATAGCAGCTTGGGTTTTTAAGGAAGGCCTGATATATGTGAGTACATATGAAAAAGTGGATCTCATTGGCTATTTGTGTACTTGTTGGAGTGCTTTTTTGGTTTTCGCCTACTCCAGAAGGGGTAACACCTCAAGCCTGGCATCTCTTGAGTATTTTTCTCTTTACGATCTTAGGGATCATTATCAAGCCACTACCGATGGGAGCAATGGCTCTTGTTGGATTGATGCTGACTGTCCTAACAAAAACACTGACCTTTGCAGAGGCATTTTCTGGGTTCCAAAATGATGTTGTTTGGCTGGTGGCCATCGCTTTTTTTATTTCACGGGGAATCATCACCTCAGGTCTGGGAGCAAGGATAGCTTATCATCTCATCGCTTTTCTCGGAAAAAATTCTATTGGGTTGGGGTATGGAATGGCCATGGCAGATCTTGTTTTAGCTCCTGTGATTCCCAGTACTACAGCTCGAGCTGGAGGGGTGATTCTACCCATCCTCAAGTCGATTTCAAAAGCATTTCACAGTGAGCCTCACAATGCTCCGAAAAAAATTGGCGCCTATCTTACGCAAACGGCATTTCAGGCCACCTGCATTACAAGTGCCATGTTTTTAACAGCCATGGCAGGAAACCCTCTCATAGCTGACATTGTGGAAAGAAATGGTTTTGAGATTTCCTGGGGGAAATGGGCTTTGGCAGCATTTGTACCTGGAATTATCAATCTTTTGGTGCTTCCTCTTTTTCTCTATAAGATCTATCCCCCCGAAATTAAAGAAACGCCTGAAGCAAAAAAGTTTGCCCACAAAAATCTTAAAGAAATGGGGAAATTGTGTTTGAAGGAGTGGATCATCATCGGGGTCTTTATTTTACTGATCACCCTTTGGATCCTCGGCCCAAGCATTGGACTCAAAGCGGCCACTGCAGCACTGCTTGGACTTGTTTGTCTTCTTTTCACAAGGGTTCTTTCTTGGAGCGATATCCTTAAAGAGGATGGGGGCTGGGATGTTCTCATCTGGTTTTCAACACTTGTAATGATGGCATCTTTTTTAAGCAAATTAGGGCTAGCTGATTGGTTTAGTAACATGATTGTTTCTCATGTTCAGGGATACAATTGGATGATAGGATTTAGCTTTCTAGCTTTAATCTATTTTTATACGCATTATTTCTTTGCAAGCAATATTGCCCAAATTGGTGCCATGTTTCCCCCATTTTTCATGCTTTCCCTTGCCTTAGGCACACCTCCCATGCTTGCTGTATTTGTATTAGGATGTTTTAGCAGCCTTTTTGGAGGATTGACTCATTATGGTTGTGGACCTGCGCCCATTCTCTTTGGAACGGGATATGTCAAAATCACAGAGTGGTGGAGACTAGGCTTTATGGTCAGCGTTCTCAATATTCTTATTTGGGTATTGGTTGGCGTTTTGTGGTGGAAGATCATTGGTTTGTTCTAAGATTATTTTGTACCCAAAATGCCTCCTAATTGAAGATCGCAGCAAACACTCGGTATCTCCATGAAGGACTACAATGCGAAAACTTATCTTTCAGATTCAAAGTCTGCAACGAGTTGTCGAAGTTGCTTTCGAAACTCGGGTAAATATTCTTGAATAGTCTTCTACACAATATCATGGTCGACATCAAAATAAGCATGAATCAACCGATTTCTCATTCCAACGAGTTCTTTCCACGGAAGCCCTGGATATTTTCTTTGTGTTGCATCTGAAATTCTACCGGCTGCTTCGCCAATAATTTCAAATTCACGAAGAACAGCTGAAAGGAGAAGACGATCATTCAAGGAGCTTCTTTGCTTTCCTTCCGTAAAAGAAAGAATAGCCATAGCAGAATCTAAATATGCTGTAGACGGGTAAAGTCTTTATTCTCCATAAACAGTCCTTGCCTTGGCCAGAACATCTTCTCGAAAATAAGGACTTAAATCATTTGGTGTTTTTAGATCTACTGGATATCCAATGATATCACTGAGCTCCGATTCCATAGCACTAAACCCAATAAGATGAGGGATGTGTTCCTTTTCAAAATTGACAAGTACATCAACATCGCTTTTTTCATTAAACTGTGTTGTCAAAACAGAACCAAACAGAGCCAGATAGACAATTCCATGCTTCTTACACAATTTTTCTATTTTTCTTTTCTCAAGTTGCACAGGAGTCATTTTATCACCTCTTTCCTAATTTTAACTTGGATTTTTCTATTTGAAAAGGAAAAAGCGTTTGCAAAGCTTGCAGGGAATACGCATTAAAATCTAAGCTATAAGTTTTGCCAGATAGGTTGAGTCCCATCCTGCCCTTAGTCTTTTTCCTCTAACCCCTACTTTTATTGTTTTGTCCTGCTTGAGTAGATTAAGAGCCAGCCTTCTCAATGT
>JAJFME010000029.1 GCA_021772375.1 Chlamydiota bacterium
TATGCTCTGCGAGTGCAGCTACGGTTTCACTGCTAGACTTGGTTGGGAACAACACCTCTTCTTCCACCAAAACCAAATGTGGAGAGTTGTTCGCAACTCTGATGTGTCAACAGCAACTCTTCCAAACAACACTGGGGAAAATATCTTCCACCAGCGTCGTGGAAACCTCGACACACAAGGTTGGACTCTTTCTTTCAAGTTTGAGTTCTAATTCTATCCCACAAGGATTGTACAACAAAAGGATCTAGCTAATAGCTAGGTCCTTTTTTCTTGTACTCCCCAAAAGAATATTCTATAAGAAGAGCATATGCAAAAGACTTGCCTTGCGATTTTTTATCTAACAGCTACAACGCTTATTGCTGATTGCGATTCTTCCCATTGCCTAGCTGAGACCTATCAAGGCAATGCTCCCACAGCCCCCCAAACTTGCAATGGGGACTGGACTATTACACCTGTTGTATTCTACTGGAACATACGCCAAGACGGAATGGAATATGCGATCAACAACCCAACTCCTGTTCCAGTAATCAACCCGACTACTTCAGAAATCGAAGAACTCAATAATCTAATAAACACTCGATATGAAACCCCCGGATCGAGCTGGGAGTTCGGGTTTAAACTTGGAATTGGATACACCAGCCCTTGCGATGGTTGGGACTTTCACTTCAATTGGATCTCCCATCACAATCGTGTGTCCAAAGAAGTAGAAACAGGAAATAGCCAAACAAACTCTCTAATTGCTCTGTGGTCAGCTTTTTCCCCTGCGCAAGGAATTGCTACTTACGCTCGCGACATTGAATCGATATGGAAAATACAACTCGACCTTATAGACCTAGAGATTGGACGCTCCTTCTGGGTAAGTAGGCGACTGTCTATGCGCCCACACGTAGGACTCCGCTATGGTAAGATCTATCAAGACTTTGATCTAGAACACCACGGAGGAAGTTGGAGTCCTCGCACGATGCCACAACAAGATGGATTCAACAATAGTGTCAAAATCGATAATAAGTTCCACGGACTAGGAGTGCGTAGTGGACTCGATATTTCTTGGTATTTGAGTTGTGGATTTTCTTTGTATAGTGATTTTTCAGCCTCGATCTTGTCGGGGCGTTTTAATGTCGATCACAGCGAAGACAATCGTTTAGTGGTGTCTCCACACAGCTCAACCAAAGTTCTTGAAACAGAGAGCTCTTTTAAGGCCTCTAGGGCAATCCTGGATTTTAATTTCGGATTGGAATGGTCTGCACTGTTTTGTGACTCCCAATATATCGTCAAAACAAGGTTTGGCTGGGAGCACCATCTCTTTTTCCATCAAAACCAAATGTGGCGCGTTAACCGAGCCGCTAATACAACAGCCGCAAACGGAGAAAACATCTTTGATCAACGCCGCGGTTCTCTAACCACTCAGGGTTGGACCTTCTCTTTTGCTTTTGGCTTCTAGAGGCCTTATGAGTTCAGTCGTCTTTTTTGAACAAAGCAGCTCCAGAATCGCGTTTCCGAAGCGTTAAATCCGAAAAACAAGCAGATATCGCTCTGGAATCACGTTTCTGAAGCGTTAAGTACAAAAACAGAAAGTAAGTCTCTGATCAATAAATTCTTACGTACAACTATTTATGTATTAACCCCTTCTTATTAAAAATGAAAGAAGCTGAAAATCAGCGGGTTAGATTTTTACAGGAAACCTAATCAACGGAACTCTGCAATGAAATTAGCAACAAGAGCGCTCCACCCTGTTTGGTGGGAGGCTCCAAGTCCTTTGCCCGTCTCTGGGTTGTAGTATTCGTGAAAAGGAATATGATCCTTCCAATGAAGATCTTTGCTAAAAGGAAATTCTGATCCGAAAATAGGTCGCTTTCCTTCACTATCGACTGCAAAAATTTTGATAATTCTATCAGCAAACGACTGTGCCATGGAGGCAATATCTATGGGCTCTTCCGATCCGGCTTTGATTGTGATATCCTCTTCGTACGCTTCTGTTAATTTGCGAAGAGAGTCGACTAAGAGAAAAGTAGTTGGCATCCAAATGGGTCCGCGCCAATTGGAGTTCCCTCCTTTGACCGTATAGAGCGATTCTGCTGGCTCATAACCGACCTGTTTGTCTTGAAAGACGAACGGATGCTTTTCATGATACCTGGACATGCTACGAAGCCCATACTCAGCTCGAAATTCTTCTGGATCCCAAACATATTGCAAAACACTTTCAAGCTGTTTGCCATTCATCAACGTGCATACGTAGTGCTTCTTCCCATCTTTAATTGTGGGAATAATGCACGGTTCAACAAGATCTTTCCGATTGTTCATGAACCACTGAAAATTGGCGTAAAATTCAGGATGTTTTTCCATAGCTTCTTCATGAAGGATCTCAACAGCGAAGAGGGGAATCAATCCAACAAGAGAGCGAACACGGAATTTTGTGAACGTCCCATCGGGATAAGTGAGCACATCGTAGAAAAAACCATCTCGATCACTCCACATCTCATAGTCTCTATTCCCTCTTTTCTTCATCGCATGTGCGATGTAGACATAGTGCTGAAAGAACTTTGTAGCTAAGCCTTCATAGGTTCTATTCTCTTGGCTTAATTCAAGCGCGATACGCATCAGGTTCAAGCAGAACATCGCCATCCATCCAGTGCCATCCGATTGTTGAAGAATCGCTCCTCCTGGGAGCTTTTCTGAACGATCTAAAACGGTGATATTATCGAGCCCTAAGAACCCCCCTTCAAAAACGTTATTGCCTGACATGTCGACTTTGTTGACCCACCAGGTAAAATTAAGGAGGAGCTTATGGAAACACTTTTCAAGGAAATCACGATCACCTTTACCAGTTTTTTCTTCTTCCATTTTGTAAAGACGTAAAATCGCCCAGGCGTGAACTGGGGGATTTAGATCAGAAAAATCCCACTCGTATGCAGGGATCTGGCCGTTGGGATGTTGAAACTGATCAAAAAGGAGGAGCCAAAGCTGCTTCTTAGCAAACTCCATATCCAAAATACTGTAGGTCAAACAATGGAACGCATGATCCCACGCTGCAAACCAAGGGTACTCCCACTTGTCTGGCATAAGCAAAATTCGCATCGAGTTAAGATGCTTCCAGTGATTATTTCGCCCCTTTAAGCGCTCTTCTGAAACAGGATTTTCAGGGTCATCTCCTTTTAGCCACTGTCCCACATCAAAAATATAGATTTGCTTTGACCAGACCTGACCTGCTAGAGCTTGCCTTTGAATGATTTTTTCATCCTGACTTAAGCCTTCTGGGTGGATGCTTTCGTAATAGAGGTTTGTCTCTTCTCTTCTTTTTGCAACAATGGCCTCTACATCCTCTAATGGATTTTCCATTGGTTTGTTTGTAAATCGGAAGATGATTGTCGTTGAAGAGTCTCCTGGAATCGGATCGCATTTGTAATGTAAAGCCGCTTTACTTCCTGTGTTCTCTTTGTTAGTGGCATCTTCTCCATTCACAACTTTGCGATGGAACGCGTCTTTGTAAAAGCTCTTACCGTTTTCAACTCGAGATTCATTCTCCGTAAAGAGAAGTTCTGCTCCTTCGGGTCCATAGAGATAGCGTTTCCCAAGTCGATATTCAATGGCAAGATTAGGTGGAGGTGGCATATCTGCTTCATCCGCGATGAGACAGTTTCCCTCTCCTTTTGTAATCCTTGGCCTTTTCCCCGGCTCTTTCGACCAAGACCACTGATTGCGGAAACACATTTGCATGAGCAATTCAAAAGGAGCTGCATCAGGCCCTCGATTACAGACCTCTACCTTGATACACAAATCTTCCGTCTCTTCTTTTGCATACTCAATAAACACATCGAAATAGCGATTTTCATTGAAGACACCTGTATCAACAAGCTCGTATTCTGGATCTTTTGTCTCTCTTTTTCTGTTCTCTTCGCGGAGTTTTTCATAAGGAAATGCACTTTGCGGATATTTGTAGAGATATCGCATATAAGCATGTGAAGGAAGGCCATCTTCATGGTAGTAGTATTCTTTAACGTCCTCACCATGATTCCCTTCGAAAATCGTCAAACCAAACAAACGCTCTTTAAGATGAGAGTCTTTCCCATTCCAAAAGGCAGGGGTCAATGTAAGAACCTGATAGCGATCACACCACCCTGCAATCCCATCATCTCCCCATCGATAAGCCCTAGAGGCGGCATCTTCATAAGGAAAATAATTCCAAGAGTCCCCATTATCACTATAGTCTTCTCGAACAGTTCCCCAAGCCCGCTCAGATACGTAGGGACCCCACTTCAACCAAGGAGCTACAATTTGATCTCGCTCTTGGGCAATCCGAATATGTTCAGCCGTTTTTTCTGGCATAATAGGCCGCTCCTAAAAGTGCTGTGTGCTCGTTGAGAACTACTTTCACTGGAATCCCAAGCAAAAGAGAAGTAAACCGCCCCTTCTGGATAAAACGCTTCATAAAGCTTCCCTCTCTTAACTCATTTAAAAGTTTAGGGGCGATTCCGCCTCCAAGATAAACTCCACCGACAGCAAGCATTTTTAAAGCCCAATTAGCAGCTTCGCTTCCATAAATAGAGGTGAATAATTCAAGGGCACGCTTCGATGCCAGGCAACTCCCTTTCGTTCCCATCTCCGTGATGACCTTTGGAGGATCTGTTGTTTCAAAAGCCTTTCTAACACTCTCCTTTTCCTGTTCAATCCCCTCATCAATTAAGAATCGATACAGAACATAGAGACCGGGACCCGATAGTATCCTCTCATAAGAGACGTGGTCGTACTGCTTTTTCAAATAACGTAAGAGCTTGATCTCAACATCATTCTCCGGAGCAAAGCTACAGTGCCCTCCCTCACATGCAAATGGACGGTGCTGCTCTCCATCCCAATATAGTCCCGCTTCACCCAAACCAGTTCCCGCAGAGATAAGCGCGGCATTTCCCTCGTGAGCCCTCCCCTCATTGAGGGAATAAAACTCATCCTTGTTAAGACAGTTGAGTCCAAATGCATTTGCCTCCAAATCATTAATCAAAAAGACCTGTGAGATAGAATTTTCCTTCGCAATCAAATCCGCATCTATCACCCAAGGGAGATTCGTTGTGTGGGACTTTCCCTCTTGAACAGGCCCAGCTATTCCAAAACAAGCCTTTTCTACCTGAACATCTGGATTCTGTTTCAGAAACTCCTTCACAATATCACGTAAAGACTCATACTTGGCACTCTTAAACTTGGCATCAAGAATCCACTCGCGCTTCTCTTCTTCCTTAAAGAGCGCTAAATGGGTTTTTGTTCCCCCAATATCTCCTGCTAAAATGACCTTCCCCATATTCGTGCATAAAAGCAGATTTTTTCATTCTTCACAAGTAGATGATAATCCACTTGACTAGAAGAAATCGGATCGCCAATCTATAAGGACCAAACAAGGAGTTGTACTATGTCTACAAATGAAGGAAAGAAAAAAGCACTAGAGCTTGCTATTGCCCACATCGAAAAACAGTTCGGGCAAGGAGCTGTGATGACATTCGGCAAACACCAGGCTTCCCGAGAAATTAACATCATCCCAACCGGAGCCCTCCCCCTCGATATTGCAACTGGAATTGGCGGAATCCCAAGAGGACGTGTAACAGAAATCTACGGCCCTGAATCTTCTGGTAAATCCACGCTTGCTATGCACGTAGCGGCAAGCGCTCAAAAGATGGGTGGGATTGTAGCTTACATCGATGCAGAGCACGCACTAGACCCTTCTTATGCAGCCAAAATTGGAGTCAATGTTGATGAGCTTATGATCTCTCAGCCAAGCTCTGGAGAAGAGGCTCTTAACATCGCAGAGATGCTTGCAAGGTCAAACGCTATCGATGTAATTGTTATCGACTCAGTTGCAGCTCTTGTTCCTAAAAGTGAACTTGAAGGAGACATCGGCGACTCTTTCATGGGACTACAAGCTCGAATGATGTCTCAAGCCCTCCGTAAACTTACAGCAACCCTTTCCAAAAGCAATACCGCTGCAATCTTTATTAACCAGATCCGTGAAAAGATTGGAGTGATGTTCGGCAACCCAGAGACAACCACCGGAGGACGCGCATTGAAGTTCTACTCCTCTCTCCGCTTAGACATCCGCCGTATTGGCGGAATCAAAGGGCCTGACAATGTCGATGTTGGAAACAGAGTTAAAGTTAAAGTGGCAAAAAATAAACTCGCACCTCCATTCAAAATTGCAGAGTTCGACATCCTCTTTAACGAGGGAATCTCACGGTTCGGAGCCATGCTTGACCTAGGAGTTGAACTTGGCATTATCGACAAAAAGGGAACCTGGTTTAGCTACGAGACAACCCGACTTGGTCAAGGAAGAGAGTCTGCTCGTGAAGAACTCAAAGGAAACCCTGACCTAGCAGCTGAAATTGAGAAGAAAGTCCTCGATAAATGCATTGAGACAGGCAAGCTACAAGGAAAGAAAAAGGCTGAAAAACCAGCCCTTGCCCCTGCTTAGTTGAAATAATTAGGGCCGGTAAACCTGGCCCTTTTCCAAAAACTAACAGTTTCTAGTTGGGACAAGGCCTATTGCTCGGATGGGGCTTTCAGTCCCTCCTGCTATTTTAAGTGGCAAAGCCATGAGATAAGCCCCTTTTTTCGGAAGCTTGTCGAGATTTGTGAGATTCTCAAGGATGAATTTATCGGCACCCAATAGCAAGGTGTGAAGAGGGTAATTCCCTCCATAGGGATCCGGGCTCAATGTATCGATCCCAACACCCACAACGCCTCGTTCCATCAATAAACCGCCTACTTCAGCAGACAACGTGGGACACTCAGGCCACTCTTTTGTACCCCTATAAACTTCAGGAGTATCCCAGTGACGACTCCATCCAGTATTTGCTACAACAATACTTCCCAAAGGGATCTTCCCGTGTGTTTTTTCATACAGATCGAAATCCTTCAAGGTAATTTGAGCAGTAGCATGAACCTCCTCCAACATATCGATCACACAAACCGGGATACAAAGCTCCCTTAAGTTAAGTTGATCAATATCCCTTCCCCCTGGAATAAAATGGGAGGGAGCATCCATATGCGTACCAGCGCTAGCAATACATTTGTACTCCAGAACGCAGGCTGTTTCTGGATAGTCCATGAGAATTTCACTTCGAAACCCACACTCTCCCGTCCACGTGGGAATGTTTTCATTTAGCGTATGTGTTAAGTCGACTAACTGAAAATTTTTAAAGGGCGTCATAGACTAAGTGAGAGAATAAGCTTTTGCCGTCTTATTGAGTATGGAACACATCTTCTCAAAAGAAGGCGTATTCAAATTGAGCTCTTTAAGAAGCTCTTCAAAAGCCACCATCTCTTTTTGAAAGACAGCAAGGGCGCGCTCTTTGCCCAAAATCTGCGCAGCATTCACTTCTCTTTGATTCTTCTCATCTTGCGCAAGATCTCCGAGATCGTCTGCAATCTGAAAAGCCATTCCAAAATGATAAGCCGCTTTTTTGACTAGGTCGAGGTGGCAGAGCATACCCCCTCCAAATAACCATCCAAAAACAAAGGCAACCTCAAAAAGGGTGACTGTTTTTTTGTAGAGAATCTCCCGAATCGTATCGAGGTTTTGATTTGGTGGGTATAGATCAAGAAACTGGCCGCCTGTAGCCCCCAGGATGCCCGCTGCTTTGCTTGCGTGCTGCAAGGCAAGGCAACATACCGACTCAGCAAAACCGCTAAATGGCGGGTCTGCTAGCTTCATTCTTTCACAATTCTCGTGAATCTTTTCATAGCCTGCAAAAATCATCGAATAACTGGATAGAAGAGCAACAGATTCGCCGCAAGCCTTGTGCAAAGAAGGCTTATCCCTTCTTTCATCATCATTGTCCATGCAGGGAAGATCATCTGCAACAAGGGAAGCTGTATGAAGAAATTCAACAGCAAGCGCTGAAGGCATAACATCTAAATCATTTCCAATCGCCTCAGCTACCATTAAAACGATAATCGGACGAAGACGTTTTCCCCCACTAAGGAGCGCATATTCACATGCATCGCGCAGTTGAGTCTTCTCCCCAAAAGAGAGAATGCTCTTCGCGATCTCCTTCTCAATTTTATCTCGTAACAGGAAAAAAGAAGATCTAGAAACCGTTTCAGTCGACATAAGTACTACCGTTTTTGACGTTGCTTTAGTTTAGATGAGATATAACCACTAATCACTTCACAAGGGGCGCAAAGAGTCCGCTTACCCAAAACAGCTCCGGGATTGGTGACAGCATTACACCCAATCTGGGCTCCATCACCAATGAGCGCCCCTAACTTTTTTAACTGGGTGAAGATCTTTTGATCTTCGTGTAGGATGGGAACACTTTTTTTATCGAGGCGTAGGTTAGCCAACTTCACTCCAGCGCCGAGGTTCACTCGATTCCCTAGAATAGAGTCTCCTACGTAATTAAAGTGGCCAGCTGATACATCGTTAAGAAGAATAGAAGATTTTATTTCTGTGTCATGGCCAATCACACACCGATCTCCAGCGATGACATACCCGCGGACATAAGCACCATGACGGATTTCACAAGCTTGACCAATAAGACAGGGCCCTCGAATAAAGGCTCCGGGTTCGATTTTTGTCCCGGCTCCAATGCTAATAAGTTCTGGGTTCTCTAGGTGAACTCCCTCTGGAACGGGGCACTCTATTTTCCCAAGTTCTTGGCCGTCAAGAAATTCAGTTAATTTCCCTAAGGCTTCCCAGACATAACTGCACCCTTGAAATGCATCCTTATACGCAAAATCCTCTAAATCAAAGAAGTACTCTGTTAAAAAATCTTCCATAACCCTACAAGAATCTTACCCAAGCAGCGCTATTTTTACAAAGAATACTCTCCCTATCTATTATACTCTTCTTCTTCTTATGCTGTGGGAATGTTGATAACCCCCTCATTTCCCTAGACAAAGAGCTTGTTGATAAGTTGTCAACAGAGTGTAGATAAATTGAACACAACCCAAGGTATAAACAGTTCGTATGCAAGATATCGACAACCCATCAACAGAGTTTCCCACACCCAAAATCTGGAAAGAGATCCAGCAATATTTTGGTGGGATTCCCCTTGTTAAGGGAAAACTCACTAACTGGCGAACCAGGGCAAAATTAGCTGTTCGGGGCCAACTGGGATCTCCCAAAATAGGCCTATTTAAACCAGGCACTCACGAGGTGGAAGATCTCATCGACTGCATAGATCACCACCCAAGTATCAATGAAGCGCTCGACGCCTTACGTAAGTCCCAGTTTCACCCTTACGATGAGATCAGTCTATCAGGGGATTTGCGTTATGTCCAACTCACAGTGCACCGCCCTACAAAAAAGATACAACTTGTTCTCGTCTCCAACGGAGAGGGCAAGTGTGACAATCTAGCCAAACACTTAGAAAAATCCCACGACTGGCATTCGATCTGGATCAACACACAAGAGGGCTCAACCAACACGATTTTTGGTCCTAAGTGGACTCACCACTCTGGGCCCAGGTTCTTAGAGGAGAATCTTCTTGGCAGGCGGGTTTGCTTCCATCCAGCCTGTTTTATGCAGGCTCATATGGATCTTTTCGAGGTGATCTTGGCTGATATACGCGCTCAACTTCTTTCCAACAAAAAAGTGACGGAGTTCTACTCTGGGGTGGGTGCAATCGGGCTTCCTCTAGCAGACAATTGTAGCGCCATTACTCTCATCGAGATCAATTCTTACGCAGAGGAATCTTTTTATAAAAGCAGCCCCCCACCCAATGCAACCTTTGTAACTAGCCCTGCAAAAGAATCTGCTCACCTGCTAGAAGAGGTGCTTATTGTGGATCCTCCCCGCAAAGGGCTTGATAAGGAGCTGCTTAATATGATCAGAGAAAGCTCTCTTGAACAAATTCTTTATTTAAGCTGCAACTTTGAGAGCCTTAAGAGAGACCTAGAACTCCTAAAGGAGATGGGGTGGGTGGTAAGTAAGGCTACTGGTTATCTCTTGTTCCCCAATACCAACCATGTAGAACTATTGGTGAGTTTAGGGAAGGCTGAGGGGTGAGCTTGGTTTGGGTTTTGACGTGCAATTGGAGGGGGGCTTATCTGCTACTCTACTGTTATTACGGGACTTTACTGTCATTTTTTAAGCCAATCCTTTCCAACAGGAATTTCAAGGCTAGACTGGGAGATAGCATCATTAATGGGACTTGCATGTCCCCCTAGATGAGCTCTAAGAAAGTTCTCAATCACAGCCATTGCTGCAAGGTAATTTTTTTCCATTTTAAAACCATGACCCTCATCTGGAAAGACCCCATAGGTAACAGGAATGGATCTTGCTTGCATAGCTTCAACGATCTGCTCACTCTCTTTGTAATTCACTCTAGGATCATTTTTCCCTTGGAGAATTAATAGAGGTCGAGAAATCCGGTCTATATAAGTCAGGGGTGAGATTTCATTCAAAAATTTTGTGTTTTTCAGTGATCCCACGCGGATTTCAAATTCTTTTAAGTGACTTTTCCAATAAGGTGGTATGGACTCAAGAAGGGTTTTTATGTGAGAGGGGCCTACTATATCAATAGCAGCTGCAAAAACTTTTGGTGTAAATGTAGCTCCAACAAGAGCTGCATACCCTCCATAACTACCACCTAAAATAGCGATCTTTGCAGGGTCTGCAAATTGCTGATCAATCGCCCAATTAACACCATCAATAAGATCATCATGCATTTTCTTTGACCATTGAAGATTCCCTGCATTCAGGTGGCTTTTCCCAAGATTTCGAGAGCCTCTAAAATTAACGTTTAGTACCGCATAACCCCTACTAACAAGAAACTGTCGAATAGGGTGGTATTCAAATTTATCTCTACTCCAAGGCCCTCCATGAACAAGTAAAACCATGGGCGCTGGTGTTTTTGCATTACTTGGAAGGGTTAAATAGATAGGTAATTTAAGCCCGTCTCGTGCAGTAATAACATAAGCTTTACTTTTTGCTGTTTCGATTTGGTCAATTTTTTCATTCGAACTAAAGAGAAGCTCAAGACTTTCATTTTGCGAATCATATAGATGATAATGGGGTGGGGCCTGATCTGAAGAAGAAGAAATAAGCCAATAAGGATGCTTTTTTCCTCGAGATATGGACTCTATGCACTGACCTTCGAACCTAGGTTTAATCACATCCCATTTCTTACAACTTTGGGGGGTTGGCATCTGTTGAAGATAATAGGTAAAAATGATTTCAGGATAATTCGTATTTGGATTACATGAAACTAAATCACAGTCCGCATCAAGATCATAAAATATATCTTCTGTGGTATTTGTTAAAAAAGAATATTTCCGAACTCCTTTTTTATCTTTTCCTTTTGAATCAATGAAATAAAGCTCCTTGCTATCACTCGATACTCCGATAAAAAACAAGTTTCTTGTATCGTCTATTCCATAAGCTTCTAAACACCTGAATTGATCACCCTCTTTGATATGTAATTCTTTTCCTCCTTGAGAATCAAATTGAATTGCTCCTTGTATAACGAAATTGTTATCTGCGACAAAATCAACATACTGCGCATCATTTTTGTATATTAGATGGCGATCTTCAGTGAGCATATTGATTTTATAGACATCAAAACAAGAAGGATCTCGGTCATTGCACAAAATCAAAGCTTCATTAGGAAATGAATCGCTTAGTTTTAACAAGCGAACTTTAGCCCCTTTGGGAGAAAGCTCTCTTATTTTTAAGGATTCTCGATTCACTACAAAAAGTTGATCATTTTCATCTCCTCCTTGATCATATAAAAAGAGGAGATCCTTTCCATTTGGCATCCAAAAATGTTCTGATATCGAACGTTCTGTAATCTGAGTAATTGGGTCGGCTTTTTTGGTCCCAATAGCTCTAATCCAAATATTTAAAACATCATTAACACTCGATAAATAAGAGATAAAATTCCCATCTGGGCTGATCAATACATTTGTTTTTTCTGGATTACTAAAAAATGTTTCCCTAGGAATCAATTGGGGTGCTGATTGCACATTTGAATATCCCGTTAAAGCAATCAGAATCATTATCAAAATCTTCACTGGTACCTCCAACCACTACAAATGTAAAGTGACATTAGACTTCCTCTGAAATAAATGAGCAAGAAAAAATGCTAATAGCTATTCGCAAGGATCACACCTCACCATTTAGAAGGAGATATAAAAGAGCTTTCTAAAAAGTGGATAGCTTAATTGAGTCAAATATCAGAAGGGAAGCGAGGGAAGAAGTTTCTTCAAAATGGTGGTGGCAGCGCTAAAGAAGTTTAAAAAAATCTGGATGAGAGGATTCGAACCTCCGACCTCTTGCACCCCATGCAAGCACGCTACCAAGCTGCGCTACACCCAGATTAAAACTTAGATACTTTGTAGGCCTTCGAATTGAAATTCGGCCTTCTTGAATTCGTTTACTCCGATCTGCGCACACTCTTCGATGATTTTTTCTAAGACATCACCTGGATGCACTTCGGCAGCTGAGATATCAACAGAGATAGATGCGGAGAAGTTAACTCCTGCTCGGATTCCATTTACTTTGAAGTTGGCGTAGATAGAGTCTTTTTTTCTAGAAATATTTTTAAAGCGGATCAGGTTGTTTTCACTAAGGTCATCCATTAGGGTCTCCTCCTATTATTTTAGTGGAGATCGTAAGCAGAAGAGGGGTAAAAGTCAATCGTCTTGTGAGTTAAGGATAGGTGGTCTAAAATGGCCCTCATGAAATTAGCAAAAAACTGGCACGAGATCCTTAAAAGTGAGATTGCAAAACCCTATATTTCGGAGCTCAAAAGTTTTTTGGAGCAAGAAAAGAGCGCAAACCAGGTGGTGTATCCTCCTGAATCGGATGTCTTTTATGCTTTTTCTCAAACTCCTTATGAGGACGTAAAAGTCGTCATCATGGGGCAAGACCCGTACCATGGACATGGACAGGCTCATGGGATGAGTTTTAGTGTTCCTAATGGTGTTCGTCCCCCACCCTCTTTAAAGAATATCTTCAAAGAGATCCAGGATGATGTTGGCGTTGTTCCTTCGATGAGCGGATGCTTGAACCACTGGGCTAGCCAAGGGGTTCTTCTTCTTAATGCTACACTTACGGTAAGAGAGAGTCAGCCCAAATCCCATTATGGAAAGGGGTGGGAGCTATTCACGGATGCTGTGGTTGCAAAACTTGGGCAGAGGAAAGATCCGATTGTATTTATGCTCTGGGGTAGATCTGCCAAGGAGAAGTGTGATCACTTTCTTGCAAATACCCAGCATGTCGTTTTGACAGCGCCACATCCCTCCCCTTTCTCGGCCCACTCTGGATTCTTTGGGTGTCGTCACTTTTCTAAAGCGAATAAGTATTTACAACAGTGGGGAAAAACTCCCATCGACTGGTCTGTTCATTAGATATGGGTGAGAATTTCTACGAAGAGGTTTCTAAAAAATATCGGGGTGAGGGGCGCGGTCAGCTCTCTCTTAAAGAAGTAGAGGCTTATTTAGCAGCTCGTATGCCAGCTACTTTAGCTGCCACCTCCCAAGTTCTTTATGAGGTAAGTAGGTGTATTACTGAGCCTATTAAGAGCTTTCTAGATTTAGGAGCAGGACCTGGTACAGGCTTGCTTGCGGCAAGAGAGCACTTCTCTTCCATCCAAGTGGCCACCCTTGTAGAAAAAAATGTGGAGATGATCTCTAAGGGAAAAGAGCTTGTCAATGCGGAGTGGGTTGGAATAGATCTTAAGCAATACACTCCTACGCCGCATGATCTTGTTCTTTTTTCGTATTCTTTAAGCGAGCTATCCAAGAAAAAAGAAATTCTTAAAAGGGCTTGGAAAAATGCACAGGTTCTTGTTGTTGTAGAGCCTGGAACCCCAAGGGGGTTCTCGAATATTCTTGAAGCAAGGGAGTGGTTAATTGCACTTGGAGGACAGATGATCGCTCCTTGTCCTCATATGGAAAAATGTCCAATGAAAGGGAGTGATTGGTGTCACTTCTCCATTCGCCTGGATCGCTCACAAGAGCACAGGCAGTTAAAGGGAGCTAAACTTGGTTTTGAGGATGAGAAGTATTCGTATGTGGCTTTTGGAAAAGGGAAGTACGCTCTAGCTAGAGGGCGTATTCTTCGCCATCCACAGAAACGCTCTGGCCATGTGACATTTAAGGTGTGTGCAACAGATGGCTTAATAGAGGAGACGATCTCCAGAAAGCAGGGAGCTCTCTATAAGAGAGCTCGCAAAGCTAATTGGGGAGATGTATTCCCTCCAAAAGATCCTACTTCTTGAATCTGTTGTAAAAGAAAGCAACAACGGCTCCAGCGATGAGTCCATCGAAGAAACCCCAGATGCCTCCAACGACTCCTCCGATAAAGGAAGGTTCATAGCCGATGTAGATAGAAGACATGATGTTTACAAAGTTCATGCCCCATCCAAACATGGAAGTCCAGCCAGCAACAAGCATAGCGAGCCCCCAATAGACACCAATACCTAGCGCCAAACCAATCACGCTCATTTTTGCAGTTTTTTCCTTAGCCATTATTCCCCCTTGTAGGTATGTTCCTAATTTTACAGATCTATTGTTTGAGAATTAATTGCAAGGGAGGCTTTCATGCTATCTGGTTCTATTGTTGCACTTGTTACACCGTTTAATGCTTCTGGGGAGATAGATTTCTCTGCTTTAGAAGCACTCATTGAATGGCATATTGAAGAAGGGACAGATGGTCTTGTTTTAGCGGGGAGTACAGGAGAAGGGAGTTCTCTTTCTTGGGATGAAAAGTGTGCGATTTTTGCAAAAGCTGTTGAAGTTACAAAAAAACGAATTCCTCTGATTGCAGGAACGGGATCGAATCAAACCAAAGAGAGTGTAGCGCTCACTTTGGAGGCAAAAAAAATCGGAATCGATGCAGCTCTTGTAATCGTTCCCTACTATTCACGTCCAACTGAAGAGGGGTGCTTCCAGCATTTTTCAGAAATTGCAAAAGTTGATCTTCCCATGCTTCTCTATCATCATCCAGGGAGAACGGGGACTAAACTTTCTGTTGAGGCGATTAAACGGATTTGTGCACTTCCCCAAGTCGTGGGAATCAAAGATGCGTCAGAAGATATGAATCTCATGACTGAAATTTTGAAAGAGACAGATATTCCTCTCTTTTCTGGTATTGACACTCTGTGTCATCCCCTCTTTTCTTTAGGATGCGCAGGATCAATTTCAATTATAGGAAATGTGGTTCCCAAGCAGTGGAAAGAGTTTATTGATACAGCTATGAATGGGGATCCTTTAGAAGCTCGTGAAAAGTTCTTTGCTGTTTATGATCTTTGTGAGGTTGTTGTTCTTGAGACCAACCCACAGTGTGTGAAGTATGCTGTGAGTGTTCTTGGGAAGTGTTCCCCTAAAATGCGCCTTCCTCTGATCGAGCCAAGCTTTAAGAATCAGGAAAAAGTTAAAGCCTCAGTGAATGAGTGGGCTAACCTCAGCGTTTAAAAACTGCAGAACTTGCTCTTTTGCTCTACCAATTTGGGGTTTAAAGCAGGCTTCAATCTCCTCGGTGGTTAAACCAAGCTCTCCGGCAACCTCTTTTCCTTTTAAAGGGTTTGCTCGGAGTTTTTCATGGATTTCTTGTCGGTCTCCCCCTTTTTTGACAGCGTGCATCAGAATGTTTTCTAAGCTAAGTAGCAAAAGCTGCTCATTTAGATTTTTCTCGATGGTTTGTGTATCGATAGTAAGGCCTGAGAAGAGGTGGGTCGCGAGTTCCAAAATCGCATCTGCTGTTAGGAAGGCTTCTGGGATGACGAGTCTTCGGTTAGCAGAGTCATCCAAAGAGCGCTCAAGCCACTGCGTGGCGAGAGTGTATGCTGGATTTTGACAGATAGAGATGAGGAAACGTGCAAGGCCGCAGATACGTTCTGAATAGATCGGATTTTTCTTGTGGGGCATTGCAGAGGAGCCAACTTGCTTCTCTCCTCGTTTTTCCATCATTTCTCCTTCATGGGAGAGAAGGCGGATGTCTGTTGCGCATTTGTGACTGGTTGCTGCAAGTCCCTCTAGAACAGACAAGATCCGTTGATCTTGTTTTCGGGTGTAGGTTTGTCCACAGATTGTAAAAACCCGTTTAAAGCCCATCTCTTGAGCTATCAATGCGTCAAGCTCTTCCGACTTGGCCGCATCACCATTAAACAGCTGTTGGGACGAAGACTGGGTTCCTGTAGCCCCTTTGGCCCCCAGGAAAGAGATATTTTCTTCTCGCTCGATTAAATCGCGTGTGTCTTGGACAAAATCTTGCAACCAGAGACAGATCCGTTTCCCGACCGTGGTGGGTTGGGCTGGCTGGAAGTGTGTGTATCCAAGCGTAGGAAGATCCGCATACTCTTTTGCAGTCTTCTCCATTATCTTGAGAAGAGAGATGCATTTAGATTTCAGGAGAGAAAGAGCTGCACGCATCTGGAGGAGATCTGTATTGTCTGTCACAAAACAAGAGGTAGCTCCTAGGTGGATGATGCCTTTTGCCCTGGGAGCTGCGTCACCAAAAGCATGGACGTGGGCCATTACATCGTGGTGGAGCTCTTTTTCATAATTATCTACGAGGGCAAAGTCGATCGTATCAACTTGCGCCTCCATTTCTTGGATTTGTTCATTTGTAATGGGAAGGCCAAGTTTTTTTTCTGCTTTGGCAAGAGCTACCCAAAGCCTACGCCAGGTGGAGTACTTATATTGAGCGGAAAAAATAGCGCTCATTTCACAGCTAGCGTAGCGCGAAGTAAGGGGGGAAACATAGCCTGTTAGAGCTTCACTTGAATCGATTGTAATACCTCTTGCATCCGTTTTTTTTGCCTATCAGAAGGCTTGAATCGAGGACCAGAAATCAGTTTCTCGATCCGGGTCAACTCTAAAATAGCCTGTTCTGCAACATTGGGAGCTCTTTTGTCCTTTTGCTCAAGAGGAAATCGATCTCGGATCAACATAAGAAGCTCTTTTTTTGTCTCCCCTTTATAGCCTTTGATCACTTCCTCTTTTCGCTCTTTTGGGCAGTTGCGCGTGGCAAGAGTATAGACAGCTTGCCTGGGCATCGTGTCCACTTTGTCTTGGAGGACTTTAGGGATACTCATATAGAGCTCAAAGTACTGAAGGAAGTTGTAAGGAGTCTGTCTGTTGCCATAGGCACTCACAAGCCAGGAGCTGAAAGCTCCATCTCGATATTTTTTGAGAATGTCCTGTGCGCGTTTGATCCGCTCTCCATGAAGGATTGCAGCTTGGTTGTTAATCGCTTTCACCTCAGATGTAATTGAGGAGAGAAAGGTTAAATCATCGGAAATATCTTGCTTTTCTGAGCTGTATTCACTCAACAGATTGCGCAAATTTTCTTCTTCACTTTCTGTAAGTGGAGTAATGCGAAATACTCCAGAGAAGCTTGAGAGCTCTCCACTTGAAGACTTCTCTGCAAGATCGGTCATTTTAGAGATCTTTTGCGAAGCCTTTTTGAAACGGGAAGTGAGAAGATCGTTGACCTTTGCCATATAATGTAAACCTGCTTTACATGCGTTTTAAAAGTTCTTTAGAAAGGGAGTGGTAGTCTTGGGCAGCCCTGCATTTGGGCGCTACTTCAAAGACTGGTTTTCCGTGAATACTTGCCTCCGAGACATGAATATCTCTTCGGACTTTTGTGCTTAAGACTTTTCCTGGAAAAGTCTCATCGATTAGCCCCAAAAAGGCCTCATTACTTTTTCCTCGAGGATTCCAAAAAGAGAGAGAGACGCCCAACACTTGTAGAGGGTGTCTTTTAGAAATATTGTGCATGAATTGTCCCAAGCGTTGTAGCCCTTTTACGCTATAAAATTCTGGCGTAGCACAAACGAGAGAGTATTCTGAAGCGATCATAGCTGATTCAGTGAGCCAGCAAAGAGAGGGGGGAGTATCGATAATAACCGTATCGTAGTCGAGAGGTTTTAAAATTTCTCGGAGCTTTTCATGTGAATAGCGATTGGCAGCTAAGTTTCCCGTTACCTCTATTCGCTCTAGCCAAGTGTCAGCTGGGATCAAATCGAGGTTTGGAATTCCTGTGTTTATGATTACCTCATGCACATCCTTTTCACCTTGCAATACAGGCGCCAAGCTATCTTGTGCATCAGGGTCTAGCCCTAAACCAGTTGTTAGATTTGCTTGCGCATCAAAGTCGATGAGCAATACTTTTTTCTTGTGAAACTTCGCAAAAGACGCGGCGATATTAAGCGACGTCGATGTCTTTGCGGTTCCCCCTTTAAAACTGCTAACTGCTATGTGTTTCATGTTTTTCAAAATAGGATGTGAGAGCTTTTTCTTCAGATTCCTTTTGGAGTGTACTCAAAAACGAATTAAGATCCACTTCTCCGATTACGTTATTGTCTCTTCGACGTAAATTGACTGTTCCCTTTTCCATTTCTCGATCCCCAATTGTGAGCATATAGTTCACCTGGTCGAGTTGTGCTGAGCGAATTTTTTTACTTACAGATTCATTGGTATCATCTACGTCACATTCAAAACCAGCTTCCCTTACCTTTTCTGCAAAAGCGTGTGCGCTTTTGTGATGTCCTTCCCCAACGGGGATCACCCTTGCTTGCCTTGGACTAATCCAAAGAGGAAATCTTCCTGCGAAGTGCTCAATCAAAATACCAAAGAATCGCTCTACAGACCCAAAGATCGCTCTGTGAATCATTACAGGGCGCTTGTGCGCTCCATCGCTGTCCATGTATTCAAGGTCAAATTTTTCTGGAAGAGACATGTCGAGTTGCACTGTTCCACATTGCCAAGATCTTCCCAAAGCATCCCGAATATGAATATCGATTTTCGGACCATAGAAAGCGCCATCGCCCTCATTGATTTTGTAGTCGTGTCCATACGCATCAAGAGCCTCTTTTAAGCCCCGAGTAGCCACTTCCCAATCTTCATCAGAGCCAATGCTCTTTTCTGGACGGGTAGAAAGCTCAAAGCGCCACTCTAGACCAAAAGTACCATAGAGCTTTTCAACCATTTGCAGAACGCCAAGAATCTCCGTCTTGATATCTTGAGGACGCATGAAAATATGCGCATCGTCTTGATGAAAGCTGCGCACTCGGAAAAGACCATTCAACGAGCCAGAAGGCTCATGCCTGTGTACGTGTCCAATCTCTGAAATACGCAAAGGGAGTTCTCGATAGCTATGCGTGACGGAGTTATAGAACAGCATGCATCCAGGACAGTTCATCGGTTTGATCGCAAAATGGCGATTTTCGATCTCGAAGTAGTACATATTCTCTTTATAAAAATCCCAGTGACCGGATTGCTGCCACAGGTCTTGATTGAGGAGTTGTGGTGTTTTAATTTCGATGTAGCCCGCATCCTTTTGGAGTGTTCGCATAAATTCGGTTAAACGATTCCAGACGATCATTCCGTGAGGGTGAATAAATGGCATGCCCGGTCCTTCCTCTTTGAAAGAGAAAAGATCAAGCCGAGGTCCTAAAATCTTGTGATCCCGCTTCTTGGACTCTTCGAGCATGTGGAGATAACTCTTCAGAAGCTTCCGGTCTGGAAAGGTGATCCCGTAAATGCGAGTCAGCATTTCTCTATCGCTATCAGCGCGCCAGTAAGCGCCTGATGTTTTCATCACCTTAAAGGCTTTAATTTTTCCTAGGCTGGGAAGGTGAGGGCCTCGGCAAAGATCGAAAAACTCCCCTTGGGAATATCCAGAGATAAGCCCTTCGAATTCGCTGATCAATTCTTCTTTGTAAGGATTGTCCTTGAACCGTTCTAGCGCCTCTTTCTTATCCTTGAACTCGTAGCGCTCTGGTTTGAAGTTTTCCTTCAGAATATTGGCTATCTCTTTTTCGATCTTAGGAAAGTCGTCTTCAGAGATCTGCAAATTGGCAAAGTCATAATAGAAGCCATTTTCAATGGGAGGGCCAATGGTTGGTTTAGCCTCAGGCCACAGTCGTAATACAGCTTGAGCCAAGACATGAGCGGATGAGTGCCAGAAAACTTCTTTTCCTTGTGGATCATCAAAGCCCAGCAAAATCACCTTGTCTCCATCTTCAAGAGAGGTGCTAAGGTCTTTTGTTATGCCATTGATGTTTGCAGCAAGGGCCTGACCAGGTCCTCGAAGATTGAGCTTCTCGGCAAGGTCTTTTGCTGAAGCCTTTTCTGGAAGCTCGACTTGTTTGTTTTGGCACTCGACTAACATAAAAATTCCCTCACACAGTTGGTTTCAGATTGTACGGTAAAGCGAGGGTAATCTTCAACCGTAGAGCAGGCCTTCGAGCAGCAGATGCCTGGAAATCTAATTGGCTATTTGGCCTAATCCCCCGTCTTTTGTTGATCTGCTCCACAAAACACCCCCCTCTTTTCTAGAGCAGGTCCACAAAACACCCCCCCTCTTTTCTAGAGCTGGTCCACAAAACACCCCCCGTCTTTTGTGGACTTAAATAAAAATTCCCGTTATAAGGGGGCTATATTAAGCAAGGTCTGATGGGGTTATGAATAAGCAATCCATTGATCGTTAGGGGATTATAAAAAACAGGGTCGTTTAACCCGTCAAGGAGAAAGAAGAATGAAACGAGCTCGTAGAGAATTCCTAGGCGATTGGCTAGATTCAAGTCCGAGAAAGCCCCTTGTTATTCGAGGTGCTCGCCAGGTGGGTAAAACTTGGCTAATAAGAGATTTTGCCCATTCGCAAGGGCTTGAGTTAATAGAGCTCAACTTTGAGAAACGACCTGAACTGGAGTCCTTATTCGCTTCGAATGATCCCAAAGAGATTTTGCTTAATTTAAGGGCTTTTACTAAAAGCAAGATAGAGCCATCTACTAGTCTATTGTTTCTTGATGAAATCCAAGAAGCACCCAAACTTTTAGGAAAATTGCGGTGGTTTGCTGAAGACGCCCCTGAACTAGCAGTGGTGGCGGCAGGCTCCTTACTAGAATTTGCCCTTGCTAAACATGAGTTTAGCATGCCTGTTGGGCGAATAAACTATATGCATTTAGAACCCCTTTCATTTGAAGAGTTCTTGGATGCAGTTGGGCATCAGGCCCTCAAAGAATATGTAGAGCAATATACTTGGGGTGTCAGCATTCCAACTGCAATACATGCCGAACTGATGAAGGTTGTTAGAGAATACATGCTAGTCGGTGGAATGCCGGCTGCAGTCTCTACTTGGATCAATAGCCATATTTTAGAAAAAGTAAGCCAAGTGCATTTCGATCTACTTGCAACCTATAGGGATGATTTTGCCAAATATAGTGGTAGACTTTCAACAGATCGACTTGAAGAAGTCCTATCTGCTGTGCCCAGACAATTGGGAAGCAAATTTGTATATAGTCAGGTGAATCCTCAAGCATCCTCAGTCTCTCTTAGACAGGGCCTTGACTTGCTTACCAAGGCCAAAGTTTGTCATGAAGTCCTTTCAACCGCCGCAAATGGGTTGCCTATGGGGGCTGAAGTCAATGAAAAATATAAAAAGGTGCTGATGTTGGATTGTGGTTTGTGTAGTGCATCCCTCGGACTTACGATACAGCAATTACAGTCTGTTACTGAATTGATCATGATCAATAGTGGAGGCATGGCTGAACAGTTCGTTGGTCAGCAACTTAGGACACTTTTTCCTCCCTTTGTCTCCCCTGCGCTATATTATTGGCAGCGTAGTAAAAAGGGAGCAAACGCGGAGATAGATTATGTATTGCAACATGAAAGCCAAGTGATCCCAATCGAAGTAAAAGCTGGTAGTAGTGGTAGCCTCAAATCGCTACACCAATTTGTGAAACAAAAGAAAAAAAAGATCGCTGTTCGGATCAATTCAGACTACCCAAGCGCGGGAATAGTTCAGGGAACAAGCAAATCGGGAGCAGCTGCATATGATCTACTATCACTACCTTTTTACCTGATCGGTCAGTTACACCGACTGATTCAGCAACGATCTGTTTGAACCTCCCTCGCCTAAAGGCGAAGGATTCTTGTTTCTACATTACCGCTTGGGTAGCTCCAGAAGCATTTAAGACCGTCATCCCAGCGGCCTTTATTGTGATTGCACTGTTGTAGTCTCTGTCGATTTTCAATCGGCAGTTTCCACAGTGGTATTCTCTTTCTCCTAGTCCCATCTTTTGTTGGTTACCACAGGAGGGGCAAAGCTGGGTGCTGGGGAGGTATTTCCCTGCTTCCACGAAGTGCTTTCCTCTTTCGATGGCTTTATACTTGAGATA
>JAJFME010000030.1 GCA_021772375.1 Chlamydiota bacterium
TATCTCAAGTATAAAGCCATCGAAAGAGGAAAGCACTTCGTGGAAGCAGGGAAATACCTCCCCAGCACCCAGCTTTGCCCCTCCTGTGGTAACCAACAAAAGATGGGACTAGGAGAAAGAGAATACCACTGTGGAAACTGCAGATTGAAAATCGACAGAGACTACAACAGTGCAATCACAATAAAGGCCGCTGGGATGACGGTCTTAAATGCTTGTGGAGCTACCAAAGCGGTAGTGTAGAAACAAGAATCCTTCGCCTTTAGGCGAGGGAGGTTCAAGTGATTTCGATCTGCCATATCTGATCCAGAGGATTTTTTAGAGCTCAAATTTATTGTTTTTTTAAGGGAGTGATTTGATACAATGTCTACTCAGCTGAAGAAACTCTAATATAAGGAGAGGGGATATGGGTGGTGAACGTACCATGAGCATGGTGGATCAGTTGAGAACAAGAAATGCTGAGCTGGTGTCAGACTATAAACCTCATCAAAGTGGGCAGCAAGCCTCTATTCCAACGGGAGTCTCTGGTGATTCTTCTCTCTTGTCAATGCAGACAAAAGTCGATGACAAAAACGATGAGATCTCAAAATTACAGAATCGACTCGACTGCTTCCAACATCAGTTCAGTTCCCAAGAACTCTCAGGAGAGTGGGCTCAAATTTTTGCGTGCGAAAATGGGGTAGTTATCAGCCGAGATCCACAAATTGAATTGGACGCTTCTGGTAAGAATATCGTAGCTGATAAACGCAACTCTCCTAATACACGAGAGGCAAGCTCTATGCTTTGGTTTGCGAATAAGACTGTTGAGCAGCACAAGAGTAAGATTCAATTTGAGATCAAAGCCCGAGAAAAAGAAATCAGAGATTTAATCCTCCATATTCAAGGGTGGGATGTCCAGCCTAGCCCAGAAAGTAGCCTAGACAAAGAACCTATTTCTGAGGTGCAGCCCACCCTTCTGGATCAAATAAAAAATTTTGGGAGCTTTTTATATACGCAAGCCGTGCGAGTACTGTCGTATCTCTTGTCTTTCTTTTCTGCGACTGATTCAAAATAGTAGTGCCTAAGCCAGATCGCTGGGTGAACAGACTTTGCTTATACGTAGATCAAGACGCTTTTTAAGCGTTCTGACTGCGTGGATGCCGAGAACTAGTATAAATCCCCAAAGAGCTAAACAACAGATCCAAAGCGGTAGAAAACCGGCCTGACCAAGTCCTGCTGCGTGCATTCCTTCTATCATATGGACCATGGGGTTGATGAGTTGGTTTTTAAACTCTCCTAAATTTTCCGTTTAATATTTTTCCCAATTGCAAATAAGAGCTCTGAGATTCCTAAGGTAATCAATGCCAACATGCCGCGTAGAATCCGGTAACCGACTGAATGTTCCCTAGTTGCAGGGCTTTTCTGCTTGGTTGAGGATCTAGAAGGGTCAGAGAGGAGGTTTTTTTCTGTTAATGGGCCGATTGCTACACAAGACATAGGCTTGGCTGGAATCTTATTTGCAGATTTTTTTCCTGCTGGTTTCAAGGGGGAAGAGGAGGTATGGGGTGGTAGTGAAGCTGGGGAGCTTTGTCTGAGTTCCTGAGTCGGGGGTTGGTTCAATCCTACAGTTTGCCCTCTTTCGGTATCATTCTCAGTGTGTGATTGAATAGCTGTTGTTGAGCGTAGGAGGGCCATTCGCATATCGTGTACGATGGAGGTTGTGTTTGATTCGCGCACAACTTCGCGCATATCTTGGACAATTGCCGAAATCTTATCCTTGGGGCTTTCTGGTTGAGTCAAAGCTCGAGAAATGAGTCCGATTAGGTGGGTAGAGGCATTCTGATAAGCTTGTCCTGGGTTGCGCAACGCATTCATAACCGGATCAATATAATTAAAATGCATATTATTTGTTGAAATCATTTTACTCTTCCTGCTTTAATAATTACTAACAATATTATTGTTAGTAATTATTCCAGATTTGTGATTTTTAGTAAAGTAAATTAATAGTTAGTATGTTTTCGGAGTATGGTTTTTTGTAGAGATAATTTTAAACGCAGTCTAGGCGTTTTTTAAGCGTTCTGATTGCGTGTATGCCGAGAACTAGTATAAATCCCCAAAGAGCTAAACAGCAGGTCCACAGCGGCAGAAAACCGGCTTGACCAAGCCCTGCTGCATGCATCCCTTCCATCACATAGACCATGGGGTTGATGAGAAGGGCATAGCTTAAGATCGGGGAGATCCCAAACGTTGACTTCCAGGTAAAGAAATAGGCCCCAAACATGAAGAGGGGGACGATGAAGCGTAAATAGAGGGTGGAGAGGCTTTTGATTCTTTGGATCACAGCAGTCATCCAAAGGCCGAACACCCCAAAAAAGCAAGAAGCCGTAATGAAAATCAGGGTCATTTGAGGCCAATGGATGGTCTTTAAATCGAATTGGTTCCAGAGGATGAGCTTTCCTACGAGAAATAGTGGTACGCACAGCAAGACGTTTTGAACCACCCACTTGGCAGAGAGCTGCCCAAAAATCACCCAATAGGGGGCTGGCATTGCAAGGGTAAATTGAATGGTTTGATCTCCGTCTAGATCGGACAAAAGGTCTCCCACCTGGTTTGTGGTATCAAATAGGCCAAAGCTGGCAATAGCTCCAAGAAGAAGGTAAGCTGCGTAGGAAGAGGAAATACCAAAATCGGGCATGAAATACCCAAACACGGCCATATTGGTGAAGAGCAAAAGACAGGTGTCAAAGAACCGGCCTCGATAGACTCGGCGGAATTGAACGAGGTCTTTGCGCATAAGTTGTATGAATACGTGCCATTTCATAGGGGTGGATTCTAGGGGGTGAGTGCGATTAAAGACAAGAGTTTGTCTTATATTTGAAGACGATTTAGGACCAAGGCGTCAAGATCTCATGACCTGTTTCGGTGATGAGGATGGTGTGTTCCCACTGGGCGCTTGGCTTCCCATCGTCTGTGTGGGCAGTCCATTGGTTCTCTTCATTGATAAAGCCTGAGTGTACACCAGCATTGATCATTGGCTCGATAGTGAAGATCATTCCAGGGGCCAGTGGGATCTTGCTTTTATTTCGGTGGTGGTAAACTTGGGGCGCTTCGTGGAAGTGGAGGCCTACTCCGTGACCTACAAATTGATTCACAACAGAACAGCCATGGCTCTCAGCGTAGTCACAGATCGCATCTCCGATTTCGTAGAGAAGAACGCCTGGTTTTAGGATGGCGATTGATCGCATGAGACACTCAAGAGCGACGTCCATTGTGTTTTGTTTTTCTTCATCGATTTTACCGATCGCGACCATTTTACTGCAGTCACCGTAATACCCGTCCAGGATACAGCTTGCATCGATGTTGAGGAAGTCTCCTTCTTTAAGAACTATCTCTCCTGGGACCCCGTGACAGATCTCATCGTTAAGAGAGGTGCAGATGCTTTTCGGGAAGGGGGGCTCGCCATAGCCGAGGGGAGCTGGGATTGCTCCCGCTTCGACGTGGAGCTTGTGAGCAAATCTGTTGAGCTCATCTGTCGTGACACCTGCTTTGGCGAGTTTGCTAGTCTTTGTGAGGATGTCAGCGGTGAGTTTGCACGCTTTGCGGATTTTTTCTATCTGCTCTTCTGTTTTCAGAACGATATCATACTTTTTTAAGTATTCTTGCGCGAGGTCTGTAGTAGGGCTGCCTTTCTGTGGGTAGTGACATTTTTTCCATTTCTGTCCACTTCCACACCAGCAAGGGTCATTACGTGAAATCATCCCGGTATTTTGTCCTAAAAAACGCTAGAGATCAATAGAAAACTTGTTTTAGGTAGAGTCCATGAGCAGGAGCTGTGATACCCGCTTGTTTGCGGTCTTTACTTTCTAGGATCTGGTGTATGTTGGAGAGTTTACCTGATCCAATATAGGCAAGAGTACCAACGATATTGCGGACCATCTTGTATAGGAAGTTGTCTCCTTGAATTTTAAGGAGGAGTCGCTGGTTTTCTAGGGGTAAGGCTTCGATTTTTTCGATATGGCGAACCGAGTTGTCATAGGTGATGGGAGAGAAAGCTGAAAAGTCGTGGGTTCCCTTGAGGGTTTGAGCTGCTTGTTTCATAAGCTCTAAATCGAGAGGGGAATAGAAATGCCAGGAGAAATCGCGATGGAAAGGGATTTGAGTGGGGCTGTTGCAGATGAGGTAGTGGTACTCTTTTCCCTTGTTATCGAGAGTGGGGTGGAAGTCTTCGGGGGCCCAATCGAGATGAAGGGGGGCTATGTCAGAGGGGAGAAGGCTGCGCAGGCTCTCATGTAAAAGACCTAGATCGGTTATGTTGGAGAAGAAGTTGATCACCTGTCCCTCGGCATGTACGCCCTGGTCGGTACGGCTAGCGGCTTGTAATTGGATGGGATGTTGGAGGATTTTTTCAAGAGCTTCTTGGACGGTCTGTTCGATGCTAGGGCCCATCTTGGTCTTTTGAAAACCAAGGTAATGGGTTCCACAGTAGGCGAGGGTACACTGAATGTTTTTCATGAGTTGAATAAGGGACGAAGTCCATCGAGCGACATTTGGACAGAGATCATAATGAGGATAAGGCCTGTGAATCTTTCACATGCAGTGAGCCCTCGGTTGCCTAGGACTTTTTTTAGATGGGGAGAGGCTATTAGAATAAGAGTCGATGCCGCCCAGGCAATTAGGATAGCTCCGATACAGAGAAAAGGGTTCACTTTTTGGTGGGAGTAGAGCATGACAGCTGCTAAAACAGCGGGGCCTGAGACAAGGGGGACTGCTAAGGGAATTAAAAAGGGCTCTTTACCCTCTTCGATTTCAAAGGTGCTGTCGTCTTTTTTTGGGAAGATCAACTTAATCCCGATGATGAATAGAATAATGCCACCTGAGATGAGTACAGCTCCTTGGCTAATATGAAGGAGGCTAAGGAGGTAGTTCCCTGCGAAATAGAAGCCAATGATGATGAAAAGTGCAATGATGAGTTCACGAAAAATAATGATGCGCTGTCGCTTCGGATCGATCTCTTTCAGTATGGACAGGAAAATGGGGACGTTCCCAATTGCGTCCATCAAGATAAAAAGGGTCAGGGAGAGGGAAAATAGGCTCATCCCCAGATATTACTGTTTTTCTGAGGCGATTGCAACAGATCGCCAGAGTTTCTTTAGCTTTTTTGGGTGGGGAAGGTTTTCAAAGATGAGAAGGCAGTCTTGGTTTTTTTCAAAAGCAGCCCTTGTCCAATTAGCAGATCCCATGACCAGGGTGTGCTCATCGATCAGGGCCCATTTATGGTGAAGGAGCTGGCTTCCTTGACTGACGTAGATTTCTGCTCCAGCATTTTGTAGTCGTTCTATGGCCTGTTTGCTGGCTCCAAGAGAGGTGTAGCGATCGATTGCTATGGAGACCCGCACGCCCCGTTTTATGGCATCGATAAGATGGTTGATGAGCTTGGGGTGGGTGAGAGTAAACATAGCGACTTGGATCGTTTTGGTGGCAGAGAGGATATGTGAAGAGAGTGTTTCGATTGCTTTGTGGGTATGGTCGGGCAGAAGGAAGCTTGTGAGTTTGGTATCTTCTATTTGGAAGGTTCTGGAAGGATCGACTGCATCAGATAGAAACCGCGCTAGGGGTTGATCCCACGCTCCCATAACAAGGTTGCCGTGCATCTTTAGAGATTGAGTTGTGAAATTGGCGGTCCCAAGGAAGACGAGAGAGTTATCGATGACGAGGATTTTTCGATGCATTAATCCTGTTGTCTGTACGGGATGGGCTCCGAGAGTTTTTGGTAGATATTTTGAAGCTTTTTTATCGTAGAAAATAGAGACATCAAGCCCCTCAGCTTTTTTTTGCTCTAGAAGGGCGACAACATCTTTATCTGTTAGGCCGTAGATTTGGAGAGAGATTGAAGATCTAGCTTGCTTGATCGCTTTTAGTACGGTCAGCTTGAGGTCGTTATGGAGGTTGTTAGAGTAGAATAGGAGAGGTTTTTTTTGAGAGGGAAGCTGCGGATGGAGGGTTGCAACTGTGAAACAGAAAAACCCTCCAAAGACCGCAAAAATTAAAAGTAGTTTAGATTTTTTTACCTTCAGCACGCATCTCACGTACGACAGTAGAGATCCCTTTCTTAGTAATTGTACGCATAGCTTGTGCGCAAAGACGTAAGCTGATGAAACGATTTTCATCTGGGAACCAAAAGCGTTTTTTAATTAGGTTAGGACGGAAACGACGCTTAGTGATTCCAGTAATTTTTAGACCAATTCCTTTCTTCTTTTTTGCAATCCCGCGAATCGCGTAGCTCTTTCCTCGGCGGGTTCTCTTTCCAGTTACTTGGCATTGTTTAGGCATAGGGGTCTCCTTTTTGACGCTAGGATAGCAGAAGGATTCCTATTGAGGCAAGATATTCGTTTGTAAAAATTCTACTACTGGGGTAGCGTGACCATTACCATGGAAGAACTATTTGCAGATTTTGTTGTCATTGGCTCCGGGCCTGCGGGGCAAAAAGGGGCGATTCAAGCGGCTAAGCTTGGGAAATCGGTCATTGTAATCGAGAAGGATCCCTATCTAGGGGGCGCCTCTCTTAACTCTGGGACCATCCCTTCGAAGTCACTTAGAGAAGCTATTTTGGATCTCACTGATTTTCATCAAAAAAGTTTTTACGCTCGGGATGAAGAGGTCAAAAAAGTCTCTATTAATGAGCTGAATTTTCGCCTTCACAAAGTTCTGGATACGCAGCGAGCTCATTTAGTCAAACAGTTTGAGAAAAATGGCATCAAACTGCTCCATGGAATGGCTCAGTTCGAGGATCAGAACCGGGTGATTATTCTAGATGAAGACAATCGAGTTCTATACCGCGTTCGCTTTGATTATGCTCTTATTGCAACAGGATCTAAACCACGCAATCCGAAACATGTTCCCTTCGATGACCAGGTTGTTCTCGACTCGACCAGGTTTTTAGCGATCGACCATGTGCCTAAGACTCTTCTTGTTCTTGGAGGAGGGATCGTTGGCTCGGAATACGCTAGTTTTTTTGCAGCGCTTGGCACAGAAGTAACAGTTGTTGATAAGCGGGATCATTTGTTGCCTCTTTTAGACAAAGAGATCGGGATGCACTTGCAAAAGTCTCTTGGAGAAATTGGTCTAAAAGTTGAAGGGAATACTGAATTTGAAAGGATCGAAAAAACAGAAAATGGAGTAGAACTTTCCTGTAAGGGAGGGAAGGTTTTAAAAGCGGAGATGCTTCTGTACGCCTTGGGACGAGTTGCAAACGCAGATGGACTTAAACTAGAAAAAGCGGGTCTTGCTGTGGATGGAAAAGGGTTTGTTCCTGTGAACCCACTTTTTCAGACTATTGTACCTCATATTTATGCAGCGGGGGATCTGATTGGAGCGCCTGCACTTGCTGCAACAAGCTTTGAACAAGGAAGGCTCGTTGCTCGTCATGCCTTTGGAGCGCAGACCCACTATTTTTCAAGTTTTTATCCGATTGGCATTTATACCATTCCAGAAATTTCTTCATGTGGGTATACTGAGGAGCAGTTAAAGGAATTGGGATTCCATTACGAGGTAGGCAGAGCCTACTATTACGAGATCGCGCGCAACCAGATTGTTGGAAACGACCCTGGAATGTTTAAAATCCTTTTTCACCGCGAAACACTTGAAATCCTCGGGATACATATTGTGGGACGAGGAGCTACCGAGAATATCCATATCGGACAAGTGGCAATGACATTTAATGCGCGGATCGACTATTTTATCGATCAGGTATTCAACTATCCCACATACGCCGAGGGATACCGGATCGCAGCCTTGAATGGCTTTAACAAAGTGAAACATCGCAAATAGGGTTGCCTGATGGCTATTTATCAGCTTTTTGAGGAGAAAAAAGAAGAGTTTACTGAAACCTTTTCCCACATTCATACAGATGGAGAAGGGAGCAGGCGGAGTCGGATCTTTTCTACTCTTGTCACTCGATTTTGTTTCCTCTTCCTTCTCGTCGCTGATCTAGCATGGTTTGCCTACAATACGCTAATGCTCACCCTTGCAACTCTCTGTCTTCTTGTTACAGGAGGCAGAAACCCACTTTTCAAAAGAAGAGTACGTAAATGTGCTCTCCACTTCCGCCGTTCAGCTCTTTGCGGACTTGCCCTTTTTATTGGACTTTTCAGCCCTCCCTTCGGTATCATGGTGGCTTGCACCTACTTTTTGATGTATGATAAAGCGGGAATGGAAGAAGTGGTGCCTGCACCTTTACAAGCCCAATTTAAGGATATTTTTCACACAGACTTATGAAGTATTCAGGACCTTTAAGACGACTTACAGCCTTTGCAATCGATTGTGTTGTGATGCTCGGACTCTATATGTTTCTTGGCCTTGTATTAGGCCTTAGTATCTTTGCTCATCCCATTTCAGCGCTTCCCATGATTGGATTCTGGTTCTACGGAGGTCTCTTCGTGTGTGCTTGGCTCTACTTTGCTAGTTTTGAGAGTTCTGAGTGGCAGGCAACAGTTGGCAAGAGGCTACTGGGGCTAAAGGTCGTAGATTTAGATGGCGAGCGGGTGTCATTCTTGCGAGCAACGGTCCGATATTTCAGCAAACTTCTCTCTCGGCTTATCATGATGATCGGCTTCCTTATGGTTCTTTGGACTAAAAAGAAGCAGGCTCTCCACGATAAGATTGCTTCTACCCTTATTATTTACTCGTAATTAAAACTATAACTAAGTAGTTTTTAGTAATTTACTAAAAAGTTAATTATTGCTATAATTAATCCCATGAGTTCAATTGGTGGGATAGCAAAAAGTATTGTATGGGACAATAAGGAGCTGATAGGCACCGCTGCAGTTGCGATCCCTGTTGCTGTTGAGGGGGCTCGACTTGCTAAAAATATCTATAAACGCCCCAATTTCCTAAAAGAAAAAGCCGTTGAGATCAAAAACTGGACGATTCGCTCTTTCACTCCTAGTATGGAAGAGACTAATAATCAGGCAATTAGACGTATTTCAAAAAACATTTTTAAGCTTGTGGCCTGTCTTGCTCTTATGACGGGGGTGGCTTACGCCTCTTTGGTGTTTTTGCCCTCTGCGATGGCAATCCCTGTTGCCTTAGCTGCCATTGTCTACATAGGGAAGGCGTCCTTAGCTGCAGGCGCATTTTTTAAGAAATTTAAGGTCCAGGCAGGAGAGGATCCTACGGCAGCTCGCAAGAGGATAACCAAGCTAATCATCAAAACAGTGCTCATAGCAGCTACTACAGCAGCTGCGATTGCAATTGGAGCCTATATTATCTCTCCTCTTTTCACTACGGGGTTTACCTGGAGTCTATCGATCCCTTTTCAGACAAAAGCGGTTGTTTTTCTCGAATATGCTCTGATTGGAGCTGTCCACCTGGGCTTAGCTGCCCGCAGTTACCAGAAGGGGGATAAGAAAAAGGCTCTTTTCCATCTATTTGCTGGGGCTATGGGCTTTATTTTTCCTATGTTTTATTGGAATAACCAAATGCGCCTACATCACTCGATCTTCGGGCTCATCTTTATGGCTCTTCCATTTCGTCCCATCCAGTTTATTGGCTCTCTAATCACATTAGACTCTTCGCTCTATATGTTCTCTGCTGCGCGAGGGGGATATGCCGCAGGCACATTCCATTCCTATGACTTTATGAATGTGGTTGTAGATAAGTTCCCTCTGTTTTGCCAAGGGTATAGCGCCGCATTGATTGGTCAAGCAGTCAATGATGAATGGGAAAGGCCTTCCAAAAAAGAAAAAGCAGTTGAAAATCTTGCTAAAATTAAACGGCCCGTGCGACATATTCAGCGCCCAGAGAGAAACAGAGTTGTCCATTCATCTAGCTGTATACAATCTGCCCATCTGCGAGTAAGAGCTTAATTTTTTGCCCCGTTGTAATATCCCCCTTTAATAGTCCATTTGAAAGAAGATTGACCACCTTTTGTTGGATGAGCCGTTTCAATGGCCTTGCTCCGAAAATGGGGTCATACCCTATCTCTGCAAGATAGGTGATCACTTCTGGTGCAATTTCGAGATCGATCTCTTTTTCTTTGAGTCTGTGGATCACTTGATTGGCTTGGATGTGAACGATCTTTTCCATATCCTTTTCTTGCAGGGGAAGGAAGGGGAGGATCTCATCGAGTCGGTTGATGAACTCAGGGCGGAAGTGGTTTTTTATGACTGGGTCGACGATTGCAAGGATCTCTTCTTTTGTCCAGCTGTGTTCTTCTTGCATCTTGTCGAGAAGTTGGGCTGAGCCAAGGTTAGAAGTCATAATAAAAAGGGCATTTTTACAATTGATCGTTCTCCCTTTTGCATCGGTAAGGCGTCCATCATCAAAAATTTGTAAGAGGATATTAAATACGTCGGGGTGTGCTTTCTCGATCTCGTCGAAGAGAACAACTGAGTAGGGACGTCTACGGATCGCTTCGGTCAGTTGTCCCCCTTCTTCGAATCCCACGTACCCAGGAGGGGAGCCGATCAGTTTTGCGACACTGTGCTTTTCCATGTATTCAGACATATCGAGGCGGATGATTGCCTCTTCACTGTTGAAGAGTTGGTCAGCGAGTGCCTTTGTCAGTTCTGTTTTTCCCACACCGGTAGGACCTACAAAGAGAAAGGCTCCTACGGGGCGTTTAGGGTCGGCTAGACCACTTCTAGAACGGCGGATAGCCTCAGATACAGCAGTAACAGCAAAGGGCTGCCCTACAACTCGTTTTTCCAGGGTGTTCTCAAGGTTGAGAAGCTTTTCAGCCTCTCCAGAGAGCATTTTTTGTACAGGGATCCCTGTCCATTTAGAGACAATCTGTCCAATAAGCGATTCATCGACCTCTTCTTGGAGGAGGCGACCACTGCTATCTTCCAGTCTTTTTTCTTCCTCTTCAATTTTGGTTTGGAGAGCGGGGATTTGGCTGTAGCGCAGCTCTGCCACCTTATTGTAATCGGAAGCTCTCTCTGCTTCTTCTTCCAGAAATCGAAGTTGCTCGAGCTCTTTTTTTTGTTCTTTAAGTCCTTGTAGAGCGCTTTTTTCGAGGTTCCAGCGTTCTTTGAGGGTGTTGAGCTCATCTTTGATGGAAGCGATCTCTTTGTCTAATTTCTTGATCTCCTCTTCTTTTCCTTTCTCCCTTTTAAGGGCTTCATGCTTGACTATTAGATGGCTCAATTCCCGTTCCTTGTGGTCAATCGGAAGCGGGCGACTACCTAGTTGCATCCGGATCATACTGGCAGCTTCATCAATGAGGTCGATTGCTTTATCGGGAAGAAAGCGATCGGTGATATATCGTTGGGAAAGGGTGACGGCTGCTACAATGGCCCCTTCTGTGATCCGCACGCCATGGAAGTTTTCATATCTCTCCCGAAGGCCTCGTAGGATCGCAATCGCATCCTCTGTTTGTGGTTCTTGGATGAGAACAGATTGAAATCTTCTTTCTAGAGCGGGGTCTTTTTCGATATATTTTTTGTATTCATTCAGTGTGGTTGCTCCGATGCAGTGTAGGCTACCTCTGGCAAGGGCTGGTTTGAGTAGATTTGCTGCATCCATAGCGCCCTCGGTGGCGCCCGCTCCAACTAGTGTGTGTACTTCGTCGATAAAAAGAAGGATGTTGCCTTCGCTTTGCTCTATTTCTTTTAAAATCCCTTTGAGTCTCTCTTCAAATTCTCCACGAAATTTTGTTCCTGCAATCAGGCTCCCCATATCGAGCGCAACAAGTTGCTTGCCAATTAGGGAATCAGGGACATCTTCTTGGATGATGCGGATCGCAAGGCCTTCTGCAATGGCTGTTTTTCCAACTCCTGGATCCCCAATGAGCAAAGGATTATTCTTTGTTCTTCGAGAGAGTACTTGCATCGTTCTGCGGATCTCTTCATCCCTTCCAATAACAGGATCGAGTTTTCCTTCTTTGGCGAGTTGAGTGAGGTTTTTACAGTACTTTTCAAGTGTTTGTAAGCTCGATTCGGATGAAGGGGAATCCATTTTTGTACCTCCGCGGATGGTTTTAATTTCTTTTTCTAGCTGACTTAAGGAAATACCTGATGAGTTTTTCCATGTATTGAATGGATCGCTAGCTTTTGCCCAGAAAGTGTGGAGAAAGTGGTCTGTCCCGATGTAGGGATCGCCCCAGTTTTGTGCTGTTTTACTTGCTTGATTGATTTCTTCTTGGAGTTCTCTAGAGATCGAGGGCTCATCTACTTTTTCAGAAAAACAGGAGAGCGTGTCGAGCTTTTTCTTAAGAGCTGCAACGAGCTCTTTTTCGTTTAGGTGGTGCTTTTTTGCAAACGTTTGAAAGTAGCCATCTGGTTCTTCTAAAAATGAGAGAATCAGATGGTTGTCTGTTAGTTGTGTATGCTTACGCTCTCTAGCGATTGTAAGAGCGCGTTCTAAAACAGCCGCTACGGGCTCGGTAAATTGGATAGCCATAACCCACCTCCTGGTGGACATTATGGCAGACTCTTATAATTTTTTCGAGCGTTTGTGTTTGCAGTAGATCCATATAAGCAGGATATTTAAGGCAAGAAATGTAACCAATGAAATAACTGGAAAGGGGATGGAGTCCTCTGATACAGGCTTGAGTGTGCAGGCTAAACAGACACTACTTCCAGAAAAAAACTTGAGGACAACCACATGATAAGTTGCAATCGCAAGACCAATCAGAGACAAAGGAAGAACATACAGGATGATCCGATAGGCATTCCGAAACGCGGCGATCCCCAAAATAATCGCGAGGGGAAAAATAATGATCCTCTGATACCAACAAAGAGTACAGGGTTCTATGTGATGCCACTTACTAAAAAAAAGGCTGCCGACTGTGGCTATACAGACAAGAAGCCATGGGATAAAAAGAGGGAATTTTTTCATTTTTGTTTCGGATCCTGAAGAGGCTGTTTTGGTTGTGTTCTCGGTTGCATTTGAGGTTTAGGGGATGGCTGTATGTCTGGTTCTATTAGAGGTGTAGAGGGGGGCTTCTCTGAGGAGGGGCCTTGGTACCGAGCGCTCTCCTGGATAAGCTCTTCAGTTGAGAGCTCAATCCCTTTTACAGATGTATCAGAGCTTAAGTTTGTAATCGTTACTGGGTAGTTTGGGTTGTCATTTGAAGTGACTTTTACAGGGAAAGGGGTTACCCAGTAAGCAGAATAGAGACGATCATCAGGGTCGATTTTGTAGCTTTTACCATCAGAGAGCTCAATAATCGCTCCCTGCCCGATATTCATCGAGATGGTGAGTGGCTCGTTTTTTTGTGCATGATCTGCACAAATGGGAGCTACACAAGCTAAAAGAATTGCAAATAATAAACGCATCGCCTTGGTCTCCTTGTAATTCTCTTCTAGAGCAGTAAGGGATTTTTTTCAAAAGGTATTCAACTGAGAATGGGTGTTACTCTATAACTTAATCTTGTGAATTTCCTGCCAGGATAAAATTTGGGCTGCAGATCTTGTTTGACTCTTTTCTCCCCCATAAATGAGAAAGGCTTTCTTAGAAGGGTCGCCAGCTAACTTTTTCCAGTAGTTTAGATTTTCAAAAAAGCTAGGGGAGATTGTTTTAGATGACTTGATTTCAATAGCGGTGAGGTCAGTTCCATTTTCAACGATGCAGTCGATTTCGTGGCCTTGCTGATCTCTCCAAAAATAGAGTTGAGAAGTGGCCAGTTGGTGATAGATGTGTTTTTTGAGTTCACTTACTACGAATGTTTCAAAGATCCCCCCACGTAAGTAATGGGATTTGAGTTGTTCAGAAGAATGAATTCCTAGTAAGGAGCACAGAAGCCCTGTGTCATAAAAATAGAGCTTGGGAGTTTTTACCAGTCGTTTATTGAAGTTGTTGTGATGAGGTCGGAGAAAAAAAATGATAAAGCTAGCTTCTAGGATGTTGAGCCATGATTTTGCAGTGTTGTGGGAGATACCGCAGTCATTTCCCAGCGAGGTCAGGTCCAAAAGTTGCCCAGCTCTGGAGGCACACATTTTTAAGAATAATTGAAAGGTGTCGAGATCATGCACATTTTTGAGTAGCCTCACATCTCTTTCGATATAGGTGCGGATGTAATTTGGATACCAATCTTGTGGTTGAACTAGTTTTTCATATAGTCGAGGGTAAAAGCCCTTTATAAGCATTTTCTCAAGCGAGGGAGGAGTTTGTCCTGACTCCTTGAGTTCATGCATTTCAAGAGGGAGAAGGTGCATGATTGCACTGCGGCCTGCGAGCGATTGCGAGATCTTTTCTAAAAGAAGAAAATTTTGTGATCCTGTCAAAATGAATTGTCCAGGTAGCTGATCTTGGTCCACAACCCCTTGGATATAAGAAAAAAGGTCTGGGCAATTTTGCACCTCGTCTAAGATGACGTATTGATGGTATTCTGCGAGAAATCCGCGGGGATCTTCATTGGCAAATCTTCGCTGATCAAGATCTTCTAACGTGACATATTGGTATTTTGGGAAAAGATTGCGTACCAAGGTTGTTTTCCCTGACTGTCTTGGTCCAGTGAGTGAGATGACTGGATACTGCTTAGCAAGTTTCAAGATTTGCTTGGCAAGTTTTCTGTTGATCATGTCTTAATTCTATCAAAAAAGTGTGCAATTTGTAAATTGCATTTCCATATTTCAAGGATTTTTTAGCTAGAGCGTTGGTTTTCAGTTATTTAAGAAATTACACTTTCTTAGGAGTCAGGACAGAGCATGCGGAGCTTGCTCTGGAGCGAACGGAGTGCTGCGGGATTGTGGTTCCGCTTGGCTGTGATCGATTGGGCTTGTTTGAGGTATTCCCAGGATTTGTTGTAGTCGAAGCGCTCAGCACAGACGATTGAGAGGTAGTACTCGACCGTAGGGTCATTGGGGTCAATTTTGTGGTAGCGAGTAAGAATTTTAAGAGCTTCACCGGTTTTTCCAAGCTGGAGATAGGTAATTGCTAATTGGAGAATACCTGCACGGAATTCTGGGTAGTTCTTGAGGAGATTGGTGAGCTCTTCTTGTTTTTTGAGGATCGATTCTCTTGTTTCATCGACTGGCATGAACATGGCTTGGAGCCCTTCTGCACTTACTTTGCCATTGAGGTAGTCGGTGGGAAGGGATTCTGGGGCTACAGCGTGGTCGAAGGTGTAGTTTTTCAAAGGTTTGAGAAGGGCTTCTCCTTCGCTTTTGCGGCCAACAAAGAGGTAGTTGAGACCGAGGAACATGTTAACGAGGGGGTCGTTGTCGAGATAAGGGATCGATTTCTCGTAGAGCTTGACGCAAGTTGCATATTCTTGGCGTTGCCAGTAGACGGCTGCTTGGTTAACAAAGGCCATCCCGATCACTTCTTTCATATTCCGTTCTTGGAGTTTACGGGTGTTGAGCCCCAAGTACATCTCATTGGGCGGATTAATCCCTCGGGCAGTTGTCTCTATGTTGATGAAGGTGTCATCTTTGTTGTAGCGGACGTAGATGTGGCCTGGAGGAGTGATGATCTCTAGGGGGAGGTCTAGGCGTTGGGCTAGACAGAGGTAGAGAATCGAAACTCCCAAGCAAACCCCTTGGCGGCTGTCGAGGACGGAGGGGAGGAAGGTGTAGAGGTCGATGTCTTTAGCGTAGAGGGAGTGAGGAGGGAATCGGAACTGCATCTCTTGGAAGATATAGCGGTTGATCTCTTTGATTTTTTGAACATCAGTTGCATTTTCGGGGAGGCGAGCAAGAACTTGTAGAGCCATTAGGTCGAGACTGGCCTCATACTGAAGGATATCATCTCGGAAGTTTTCCGAGTCTTCGAACTGTTCGATGAGTAGACCTCGACAAAGATCTACCTGGTCTGGAGGAAGGGCGCACACTTCTTCTTTGGTCCAAGACTTGGAGCCTTCGAGTTTTCTATTTTCAAAGTGGCTGCAGAGCCTATTGATGGCTGTGAGCTGGTCACTACCGAGTTTAATGGGTGGATCGAAAGGTTGGCGAGTTACAAGTGAGACGATGGCTTGGATGTCGAACTTGGGCAGAAGGAAAGAGGGGAGTTGTTCTTTTTTGCTCCCTTGTCGAAGGAGCTTCCAGGACTGTGCGAGGGCTTTTTTCCCCTCGGTGGTTTCTGGGTAGAGTTCGTAGAAGGCCATGTGCTGGGTGAGAGAATAGGGGTCGAGGCTGCTGTAGAGGCTTTTAATGGAAGGCTCTACAGCTAAGAGAGGAAGAGATACTAGAACGAGCAACAGATGTTTCATAAAAGGTTTTGAATCTCCTCGGCGAGTTCTTTATGGGAGATAATCTCTTCGATGGTGGGGCGTACTCTGTAGGTCCAGTTAGTGGGGGCTATAGTGCCGGGGACATTGATCCGTTCGTCATGGGGATCATCCCAGACAAGTTCGGGAAATAGGGCGAGATATTCACCAAGGAGGTTGATGTGGAAAAGGCTTGCGCTTTTGTGACTGTCACGAAGTATGTCTCTTCGTTGGGACTTGGTGAGGGTTGGTGTGTAGTCCCAGCCCCGATGGTGGGCATAATCCTTGGCATCTTTTTCTTCGTCGTGCCACCAGAGAGAAAGAGTTTCGGAGTCATGGGTCGAGACGGTGCTCATACTGATAGGGTTGTAGTGGAGGGGGTTGATATAGATTTCACCATCATTCCATTGTTTTTCCCACCAGAGGACCTTTGTGCCAGAGATGCCCATTTCACAGAGTGCATCACGGACTGAGTCAGGTACGTCCCCTAAATCCTCTCCGATGGGGAGCATCGGAGTGAATGAGGTGAGGGTGGAGAGGATCTCTTTACCGTGGGGGAGCCAGTCCGCTTTATCCTTGGGGACGTAGACGCCATTTTTAGCGGTTTTTCCTTGTGGGATGGCGTAAATCCGGAAAAAACCGAGGATGTGATCGATTCGGTAGATGTCGTAGAAGTTGCTTGCATAGTTAAGGCGGGTTTTCCACCAGTCGAAGTTGCGTTTTTTCATCACATCCCAGTTGAAAATGGGAAGTCCCCACATTTGTCCCTCTTTGTTGTACATGTCAGGAGGGGCACCAGCAGAGAGGGTGAGATCAAACTCCTCGGTATATTTCCAGACATCTGCGCTATCGGGGCTTATGAGAATAGGGATGTCCCCTTTGAGGAAGACGGCTTTGGAGTTGGCGTGTTTTTTCACTTCGGTGAGCTGACAGAAGCAGAGGTACTGCAAAAAGATGTAGTAACAGACGTCTACCCAGTGTTTTTCAATGAGGTTGTCGAACTCTTCCAAAGAGAGGTTTTGGAGTTCTTTGGGCCAGGTTTTCCAGTGGTTTTTAGCTGTGACATCTTTGAGCGCTTTGAAAAGAGCGTAGTTTTCAACCCAGTCATTCTCCTCGACAAAAGTTTCAAAGGCTTTTGTTTCGATGATGGAAGGTCCCATCTCTTCGAAGTAGTGGCGTAAAAAAATGGATTTGTGGCTCTGTACATCGTGATAGGGAACTCTGGGAAGGCTGTTGAATTTGCGGAGCCCTTCTAATTTTTCGGGTTTGACCTTAGGGAGTTTATGAAGGGACAAGAAGAGGGGATTAAGGGCCATGGCGGAGAGAGCAAAGAAGGGGCTAGTGTCATCACCTGTGTCGTTTAAGGGGAGGAGTTGAATCACATCCATCCCAATTCTTGCACACCAATCAATTAAGGGAATCAGGTCATAAAACTCTCCGATCCCACAGCTGTCTTTACTGTGAAGTGAAGGGAGAGAGACATCAATACCATGGTGGTGTTTGATGCCAATGCGCGACCATTGTGGCCCTACAATTGTTTTTAAAAGATCTTCTTTTAAGTTCATGGCTTCAGGTCAAAGATTGAGCCTTCTCCTCCTGTTTTTGGAGTAGTAGGCAAAGGTTTTCCATTTTCGACAGCCTCTTTCCAGAGAAGAGCTGTCTCAATGAATTGATTCAGTTGTTTTGAGAGCTCATCACTACGTATGCCTTTAGTGGGGGCATAGGTAAAAAAAGTGAGTTGGTTATTTCTTTCTGAGTAAGCAAAGATACCACGGCGAGGATATTCATGGTTGCTTGCAAGGGTCGCTGCGAGGAGCTTTTCTCGGTATTTGCCGGGAGGAACATCACAGAGGAAGGTCCCAATCATGATTTGTTCTTTAGGTTCATCATAATGGATCTGAATATGGAGGTTGTCTTTGTAGTTCAGTTGACAAATGCGATTGGCATCGGGAAAGAGTTCGATTTCAAGCTCTTGGCCTAAATCGTAGAGGATTTGTGCAAATCGATCCACTAACTCTCCTCCTCCTCTTCTTCTTCTTCTTCTTCGAGTTGTTCGTCAAGTTCCTCAAGAGCTTCGATGAACGACATCAATACATCATGGCGGTGTTGCTCTGTACGATAGAGCCTTGGGGCTACGCCGCGCACTGCGTCGCGCATCTGGGTGAAGAGGATCACCTGGGCCAGCAAGTCTGCTGAGATACCCATTTTGAGCGCTAACTGGAGTACTTTATCCATAGAAGGATACCGTTCGAGCAACAATTGCACAAACATTTTAGCAAGCATCTCAAAAGTGATTTGTGATGGAAGAAGGATCCCGGCTCTTTGGAAAGAGGAATGGATGAGGTCCATCCGCCCTTTGAAGAAGCGGTAGATCCAAAGGATGGCGAGAAGGTTGCGAGCTTCTGTCGTTAGAGCATGGAGCTGGCCAGGTGCTATGGAGGGGCCTTTAGCTTTAAGATCAGATCCTAAGGAGTGGAGAAGGAAGTCGATTGCTGTTTGCATTTTTTCGTAGGTGAACTTTTCATTGAGCTCTCCAAAGAGGGTTGTTGCGGGACGAGGGTTTCCTGTGATGTCTCGGTAAAGGTCGCGCAATCCTGTTGGGGAGCCCAGACCTTGCTGAGAGAACTCTCGAGCCTGGGCTCCCATATTTCGCCCTGCACGTACTTCTCGGCCGTAGGTCTCATTGAGGTTTTCTCTTGCTTGGCGTACCCGTCCATTGATATCGCCTTTGGTTGATCCTTCCAAAAACTCAAGAGCTTCATCAGCCAGGGCGTGGTCGGGGAAGTGTTCCATCGATTTGCGCAAAAGCTCTTCGGGGGATTCATTCCCTTTAATCTGGGAATAGAGGAGGCGAAGAGCTCTAGCATGCAGTTCGGGATTGCGTTTTTGGAATCGCTGGGCAAGGTCTTCGATCTTTTCGACATCGGCTACTTGTTGATCGATCCGTTCCTCTTCCGCTTTTTCGGTTGCCTTTCTTCCCAATTTTTCTTCAAGGCTTTTAAAACGGCGAGACATTGTAACGGGACTAAAAGCAGCATCTTCTGCAAACTCTTTCATAGAGTTTTGACTAGCTTCTTGCGCAATGGACGTTTTGCGTGCTCCTGCTTGTTCCTGTTTCTGGATACGAGCACTATTCGAGGTGGGATCAATAGGTGATGTGCTAAAACCGTCCGACATATCCCTCTTTTACTCGAGCATCCGAATTAGGTCAATTGGATGCGACCGAGTGGTTGGATTTTGATTTCTGGGACGATTTCTTGATAGGAGACCACAGCCATATCAGGGAACTCTCCTTCAATGAGTTTACGCACAAAGCGCCTAACATCAATAGCCGTAAGCATAACCGGGGGCTGTCCCCCTGTAGGTGTTGGGGTGATCACTTTGCGCATCGCATCCATAATAAGTTGGACACTATCAGGATCAAGAGCTAAGTAAGAGCCTGCAGAGGTTTGCTTGATTGCGCCGCGGACTATATCTTCGATTTCAGGATCACATAGGTAAACTGAGAGGATCGATTGTCCTTGTGAGTACTTATAGCTGATGTAGCGCTTTAGGGAAGAGCGGACATATTCAGTGAGAAGAACCGTATCTTTTTCTGTTTGGGCCCACTCACTTAATGATTCTAAAATCGTACGCAGATCCTTGATGGAAACCTGTTCTTGTACAAGGCGGCGAAAAATTTCAGTGAGTTTCTGTAGGGGAACAAGACGAGTGACCTCTTTTACCAGGTCTGGGAAAGATTTTTCTAGGAATTCTAAGATCCCACGTACTTCCTGGATCCCAATGAAATCAGCTGCATGCTGCCGGTAGAAATAGGAGAGGTGGAGGATCATCACATCGAGAGGTTTCCAGAATTTGATACCAGCTTTTTGTAAGATAGTTTCGTATCTTGTCTCGATCCAATAAGAGGCCTGTCCGATCGAATTTTTCGAAGTGGTATAGGGAAGGTTGTACCGTTTGAGAGTTTCAGGATCTTCGTTAGTTAGGAGGGCGCCTTGCTCGATTTTTCCTCGAACGATTGGAACCTCACTCAAGTAGATCATGTATTCATCTTCACCAAGAGTTTGTGACTCCGTCCGGACGTGGACTCCGGGGAAGCGGACACCAAGATCTTGGTAGAGAGCATGGCGCATTTTGGGGACCATCTCTTCTACAAACGTCATTCCACTCCGCTCTTTCCGGATCGCAGTCGAGAGGTAAGACCCTACCTCTAAAATAACGGGGAGGGTCAGCGCATATTCATCTACACCGCCGCGGACAACTCTGTGGCCAGATACATCTGTATCAACAGCTGCACCACCAGCCATTTGCACTTCTCGCTCTCCAGTTCTTTTCTGTTTGTAAAAAGTAACAACACCAGCAGAGATAATGCCAAGGCCTAAAACAGCAAAAACAAGAGAAGGGAAACCTTTGAAAAAGGCCATTGCTGAGATCACAACACCAGCAATGATAATCGCTTTAGGTTGGCCGAGGAGCTGTGCTGAGATCTCGGAACCGAGGTTTTCATCTTTTTTATCGTTGGATACTCGCGTGGTGACTATACCAGCTGTAAGAGCGATTAAGAGAGAGGGGATCTGAGCTACCAGGCCGCCACCGATCGAAAGAAGGGTGTAGGTCCGGGCCGCTTGCATAGCCGTCATTCCATGCATCGCCATTCCGATGATCAAACCTCCGATAATGTTGATCACAGCAATCACGATACCGGCGATGACGTCCCCTTTGACGAACTTCATCGCTCCATCCATCGCTCCATACATCTGACTCTCTCTTTGGAGATTTAGACGGAGTTGTCTGGCTTGGTTTGCATCGATGACCCCACTACGCATATCGGCATCGATACTCATCTGTTTACCTGGCATCGCATCTAGGGTAAAACGTGCGGCTACCTCAGCAACCCGCTCTGCACCCTTTGTAACAACGATAAACTGCACAATCGTGATGATCAAAAAGACGATACCACCGACTACGAAGTTTCCACCGACTACGAACTCACCGAAGGCATAAATGATTTCCCCTGCATTGGCATGTAGCAGAATCTGTTTTGTTGCAGAGATCTCAATCCCCAATCGGAATAGAGTAGTAATCAGGAGTAAAGAGGGGAAAATAGAGAGGTTAACAGCTTTGGGGATGTAAAGCGCTACCATCAATAGTGTGATCGAGATCGCTAAGTTGATCGCAATAAAATTATCGAGTACCCCGGGAGAAATCGGGACGATAATAATCATGATCAGCAAAATAATAAAAGCTGCAAGGAAGAGATCGGTGGAGCGAGAGATCATGCGCAACATGCGCTCTCCTCCTAAAAGTCTGCCAAGTTTATTAAAAAAATCTTCCATGAACCTATTTTTTCCAGTATGAGGTTGAGGTCTTAGTTATTTAAACAAATCCAAGTGGGCCACTTCTTCTGTTTCGATAGACTCCAACCAGCGTAAAATCTCAGAGACAGCTTCGTACGTCTCCTCAGGTATATAATCGCCGATTTCACCTTTTTCGAACAGGGTTTGTGCAAGATCGACATTTCTCATCACCGGTACATCGTATTCTGTGGCCAGTTTTATCATCTGATCAGCTATTAATCCTTTGCCCATTGTGACGATTCGAGGAGCTGGTTCAGCCTCTTCGTCATACAAAATAGCGACTGCCAGGTGGATCGGATTGGTGATGACAGCCCGGGCTCTTTTTACGCCTGTAGGCCCCTCCTGATAGGCAATTTCTTGCGCCGTCCGTTTCCTCTGGCTTTTGATTTCGGGGTTTCCTTCCGTGTCTTTAAATTCTTGCTTTACCTCAAATTTTTCCATTTTCATTTCTTTGGCAAAATTTTTCTTTTGATAGACAAGGTCAGCTACTGCAACTGCTAGAAAAAAGATCCCAACACGTACGATTACTTTCAAAAGAAAAGAGCCAAACACTTTGGCACTAGCAGCAACAGGCAATGCTGCACATGCAATGATCTCTGGAGTGCTGGTATATACCACGCTCCAAATCAGAATAAAAGCACCTGTAATTTTAAAAACGGATTTCAGAAGTTCAAACAGCGTTTTGAACTTAAATAAGTTTTTGATATTCGTTACGGGGTTCATTCTCTTGATGTCAGGCTTCATGGCTTCAGCTGAAAAAACAGGCCCGATTACAAGGAAGCTCGTGAGTATCCCGGTACAGACTGTCAGGATCAAGATAGGGAGACTACAGTTGACGATCACCATAATGACCTCTTGCATCAGCCCCCCTACCATGTTTTCCATGTTGATAGAGCCAAGGGCTGAGCGGCGGAACATATTGATCATAATTCCGCCTAGCTGAGAGAAAATATAGCCAGACGTGATCATGACCGATGCAATTGATACGATAAATGTGAAAGAAGAGGAGAAATCTTGCGACTTCGCTACTTGCCCCTTTTTCCGCGAATCTCGCAGCTTCTTAGGGGTTGCCTTTTCGGTTTTTTCCGCCATGGTGATGTAACGGTAGCAAGCCTGATAAACCCATTCAAGAGAAAAAAAAGATTATTATCAGGGAGATGGGGTAGTGAACTTTCTTAAGAAAGATTAGACTAACTCGAGATTTTCGGAGATTAGTTGTGGAAGAAGAGGATAACATCGCCATCTTCGACGATATATTCTTTCCCTTCGGATCTAGCTCTGCCAGCCTCGCGTGCGCCGACACGTCCGTTGTAAGTGACCATATCTTTAAACGAGATCACTTCCGCGCGGATAAACCCTTTTTGTAAATCGGTGTGGATTTCACCAGCAGCTTCTGGTGCGAGAGCCCCTTTCTGTATGGTCCACGCCCTAGTCTCGACCTCACCTGTTGTCATGAAGTTGATCAGTCCCAGAAGAGAAAATGCAGACTTGACGAGCCGATTAAGACCAGGCTCCTTAAGACCTAAGGACTCCAAATATTCTTGAGATTCTTCTGATGAGAGTTGTGCTAGTTCCTCTTCGAGCTTCGCGCAGATAGGGATTACAGCGCTGCCCTCTTTTTCAGCAAATTCGCGGACGGCCCGGACATGTACATTGTCCATTTCTGGGATGTCATTTTCACCAACATTAGCCAAGTAAATGACTTTTTTGAAGCTTAAGAATGGATATGGAATCAATAACTCTTCTTCTTTTTCGGAGAGATCGAGTAGATGCAGAGGTTTGTTTTCGTTGAGGTGGGCAAGAGCTTTTTGTAGACAGGTGACAACAGGGCCAAGCTCTTTATTTCCCTTCATCTGTTTTTCTAGCTTGGAAAGGCTGTTTTCTGCCATTTGCAAGTCTGCTAGAATAAGTTCTAAATTGATCACTTCAATGTCGCTGATTGGGTCTACTTTGCCTGAGACGTGGATCACATCATCATCTTCAAAGCAGCGGACAACGTGGATGATAGCGTTAGTCTCACGGATGTTTGCAAGGAATTTATTCCCCAGGCCCTCTCCCTTAGAAGCCCCTTCAACAAGTCCTGCAATATCCACAAATGTCACGACTGCGGGGATAATCTTTTGACTTTTTGATATGTTGGATAATGCTTGTAGACGCGAGTCTTCCATATCGACCATCCCAACATTGGGATCAATCGTGCAAAATGGATAGTTTGCAGCAGCTGCAGCTGCTCGTTTGATCAAAGCGTTAAAAAGGGTCGACTTGCCCACATTGGGCAGACCGACGATTCCACAGGATAAATTCGGCATATAGGTAATGAGGGTAGCACACTTTCTCCTCAGAATCCAGACCAAAAAGAAGCCTGCACCCAAAGTGCAGGCTTCTTTTTGGATAAGGGACTAAGATGTGTAAAGGATATTTTCGTCACTTTTTCGGCGTGCTGTAGCAGAAGCTAAGCCTTCTACTGGGCGTGCGGTGTATCCCACATCTGAGCGAGCAGGAGTTGGGGGCTCAGCTGCTGTGGCTGTGGTGGGCTTATTTTTTCTTTTAGGTGTCCCTGTAGCCGATAACGGTGAGGCAGAGGCAGATTCTATAGAGAGTTCTTTGTCAGAAGAGGAGGGGGTGTCCCAGTTTTCTCTAGTTAGGGGAGTAGTTTCAGAATCTAGATCAAGTTTTCGTCTAGCTGTGGTGTAAAGGTGATTTGAAAGTCGTTCTACCTGTCGAGAAAGTGTCTGGATTTGCTGATGAAGATGTTGAATCTGTTCAGCATGTTGTTGGCTTTCTTGGTCTTTTTCTAGTTGGAGTGCTCCCAGTCGTTTATCAAGTCGTGTAATCATTCCCTGGAGCATTTCTCTGTCCCCTTGAGCTTTAAGCTCAGCTGCTTTTACAGTGCTCGGACTTGCAAATCTAGTGTCTGGGAGCGCATCAGTAAGCCCCGGAGAACGATAGATAGGGGCTGGAATGTGGGATCTCCGCGGAGCTCTTGCTCTTTTTTTTCCTTTTGAACGGGATATAACAGGTTGCCGCTCGGTAGAATCATCGCTAGTATACCCCTTGTGTAGAGGGATCTCTCCATCAGAGTCGGATTGGTAGACGGTAGAATTGCTATTAGTTGCTCGAGGTAAACGGATAGAACCGTCGCTAGCATCACTTTCATTTAGAGGAATTTCTCCATCAGAATCGGATTGGTAAACGGTAGAGTTGTTATTAGTTGTTTGAGGTAAATGGATAGAACTGTCGCTAGCATCACTTTCATTTAGAGGAACTTCTTCGTCAGAATCGGATTTGTATATGACAGAGCCGTTATCTCCTTGGTTCAAATCAATAGAACCATCGCTAGCATCACCCTCATTAAGAAGGGGGGCTCCACTAGGATCGTCTTTACCATCATCGGGGATGATGTGTAGGAGGCCACGAGTTTCTGATGTTGAATCAGGAGGGGTTTGATGCTGTCTCCTTCTGAGGACGACCGGAGCTTCATCTTTAGTATCAAAGGCACCTGCTGCATCGGCTTTTTCTTCAGTGGTTGGTTTTGAATCTGCATTATTGGAATGAGCTATCTGACTAGGGATAGGTGTTGAATCTTTGCTTGAAAATAGTTTGCTGTAGGCGAATTGAGCAGTAAGGACCGCAATGATAGAAAGCATCGCAGAAGAGGTGGAGTCGATACCTGTAGATGCAAGAGCTTCTTTTCCAAGATAGGTTGCAGCCCCTAGAAGGAGCCCGTGTTTTACCGAGAGCTGTTTTTTTGTGATTAGGCTTATAGTGGCCCCTGTGAGAATTCCCGTTGCTATAGTAGGCTCCCAGTCAGAGATGGTAGCTTGAAGGGAGCTTTTTGCTAGGGACGAAACAGTTTCTGTGTTGAATGATGGCAAGCAGCGGATTGCAAGAGTGTAGGCTGTTGCCTGGAGTGTATTGGTGGTTAGAGCTTGGAGCATAAAGTACCTCAGGAGTTAGGAATTAAAATAAGTCCTAGGCTCAGCTTAATTTAAGCTAAAGCCCAGGAAAGGGGGTGTTAGGCTGTTTTTTCTTTAGGAGATCTTAAGTGACAGATTGTGCGACAAGTAAGACCTACAAAGGCTAGCGTTTGCCAGTTAGCAAGCATGCGCAGGCCAATGTCTGCCACTTGATTGCTTGTAATCACATAGTTGGTTGCATATTTTGTGGCTGCAAAAGTAATAGCACCGGCTGTAGAGATAGAAATAATATTGCGTGCCAACTGGTGATTTTTAAGTTCAGTTGCCGTTGCACGGTGTACAACGCGAGCTGTAGTAGCAAAGGCTGCTGTTAAAAGAAGGACTTCTTTATGGCTAGTGACAAATGAAGAAAGGTTTGTCCAAGCGAGGTTTACATCGGCCATATTAGTAGGAACAGATGGCAGCCATGATGTGCTGGCGACACTTGCTGTCTGTTGAGTAGTAGATTTTGCAGCAGAGGCAGCGACATTTGCTGTCTGTTGAGTAGCTGTTTTTGCCATAACACCGAATTTTTTCAGATGTCCAGCAACGGAAAAACCTGTGTGTCTTTCTATGAAGTTGTCTACTCCTTGGAATCCACAAATATCGGCTTTGCCAATAGCTTGGACAATACCTTCTCCGACAACAGCTGTAGCAACGTATCCAGACTCTTTGCACAGTGAAGAGCATCTAGAGGTTTGTGCAGAGGGCGATGCAGTTGAGATTTTTTTCCTATCACTTACGGGAGGGGGAGTGTCCTTCATCGGTTTAGCATTTTCAGATCTAGCAGTAGCATCAGTAACAGTCATAACGTTCCTCCAGAATATTGAATTTAGGTTCTTCTTTCTTTCCTTGAGTTAAGAAGTGGGGGGATTGTAGAAAAGAGTTATTGATAATGTAAAGAGTTATTCGAAGGAGATTTGTATTTTTTTGATTGAGGGGGGAAGGTCGAGAAAAATTTGTCTCTGTTCGATGTGTGCTTTTAAGGAGTGTGAAGCATCAGTTGTTACTGAGTAATCACCATCTGGGGGGAGGCATGTATGTGTAGGCAGCTGAAGCTTGCCGGAGTCTAAGTTGCCTTCAAGGGTAAAGGGGTGCCCTAAGAGTTCGTTAGCTTTTTTGAGATTGCCCTCCTGGATGTATCGGCGGATACTTCCTGATGAAATGTCCTTGTCTTGTGTGGTGAGTTTGGGAAGATATTGAACGGAGAAATTTTGTTCTTTAGCAAGGCTTTGCATTTTTTCAGGTGTTCCTTCTCGTTTTCTGCCAAGGCTGGCGCCTTCTCCTAAGATGAGGGTGTCAAAGGGGTAGGCTTGTTGTACTTTTTTTAGAAAGGCTTGATAGGTGAGGCCAGCTAGTTCGAGAGTGAAGGGGATACAGTAGACGATGTCGACATTAAGCTCTTTTAGATATTGGAGTTTGAGCTTTTTTGAACAGATGAGTGGAGCCGGTGGACGGTTGGGTAAGATATGGGAGGGGTGATTGGAGAAGGTGAGGATGCAAACGGTTCCATCAGGGCCTGCTATTTTACGCATGTGGCGGACAATTGTTTGATGGCCTCGGTGCACACCATCGAAGCTGCCGACGGTGAGGAGCCGGGGGGGTGTTGATGAGGGGGTTGGAGTCAGGTCTTCGAATACTTGCATGAACTTTGATCCTAGCATAGAGGAGCGGATTGTTGCATCTATTGGTTTTCTTGGAAAAGAGTGTTGCCATCCAGACAATCTTTGAGGAGATAGGGGCCGCACCTTGTGCGAGTTAATTCTTTTAAGTGGGCACCACAGCCAAGAGCTTGACCGAGGTCGTGGGCGATGGAGCGGATGTAGGTGCCTTTACTACACGAGATTTTCAGGGATAGTTCGGGATAGCTGTAGGAGATAAGCTCGGTTGTTACTGTGAGACTAACCGGTTCTCTCTTTATTTCAATTCCTTTGCGGGCAAGTTCGTAGAGTTTTTTTCCTTGGACTTTTTTTGCAGAAAACATGGGAGGGATCTGCTGGATGGTTCCCTGGAACTTGGTGAGCTCTTTTTTGATTTGTTCAAGGGTAGGGATGAGGGCGCTTTCGGAGGTGATTTCTCCTTCGGGGTCGTAGGTCGTAGTTGCTATGCCAAGGCGAAGAGTGGCCTCGTATTCCTTGTCTTGGTTGATGAAGGAATCAGCTTTTGTTGTAAAGGCTTTACCGACTAGTAGAATCATTACCCCTGTTGCGAAGGGGTCAAGAGTTCCAGCATGGCCGATTTTTTTAATGCCAGTTTTTTTGCGCAGTGCATGGACGAGGCTGAAGGAGGTTTTTCCTACAGGTTTATTGATGAGGTGGATTCCCTCATGACTCTTCTTCATTAATTCGCTGGTCTTCTTCTCGGTGGATTTTTTCGATGAGGGCGTCGATTTTGACTTGTTCATCGACGGATGTATCGAGATGGAATGTTAAGGTGGGAAAGTAGCGCATCACGACTTTTTTAGAGGCATTAACACCAATAAAGCCTGCTGCAGACGTTAGAGCTTCGAGGGTATCTCTTTTCTCTTTGTCCGAACCGATGATGCTGATATAAACTTTTGCCTGATGAAGATCTTTAGTGATATCGACATCGGTGACTGTGACAAGTGGTGCCATACGCGGGTCTTTCACCGCTGTTTTTATCACTTCGGAAAGAACTTCTCTAAGAAGAGAGTTGAGTCTTTTAACTCGTTTATTTTCGGTCATGGCTTAGAGTTCTTGTTCTAGATAAGTGATCTCGTAAGTCTCGAAGATGTCACCTTCTTGGTAGTCATTGAATCCTTGAACGAGAATACCGCACTCGAGTCCTTTGCTGACCTCGCGTGTGTCTTCTTTATTCCGCTTGAGGGAGTTAATGGTTCCTTTCCAGATGACTTCGCCAGCACGTTTTACTCGTACATTTTGGTTCCGCTTGATGATCCCTTCTGTAACGATACATCCTGCGATTTTCCCTAGTTGAGAGGACTTGAATATAGCTTTAACTTCTGCAGCACCCATCTCATTTTCTTGTGGGATTTTATCGAGTTTAGCGCGCATCAATTCTTTGACATCGTCAACGGCATGGTAGATAATATCATGGAGTTTAACGGTTACTTTTTTCTCTTTGATGAGGCTTTCGGCATGACTTTCGACTTTGGTGTGGAAGCCGATGATAGTAGCACCGGAAGCTCCTGCAAGAGAAACGTCAGATTCGGAAATTTGTCCCACTTCTTCTGATACGATGTTGAGTTCAGCTTTGTCAGATTTGATTTTTTGTAGAGAGTGTTTCAGCGCTTCTAAAGAACCTTGGACATCTGCACGTAAAAGGACGTGGAGAATTTTCTTCTCTTGGTCGGCAGCTTTAGACTCGAGGAATCCTTCTAAACCACGTTTCCCTTTTTGCTGTAGTTTGTGTTTGTGTTCTTCGTAGCGCACTTGAGCGATCTCTCTGGCCTCTTTCTCACTCCCAACAACGATGAATTCACTTCCAGCTTCTGGGAGGTCTGAGATACCTGTGATTTTTACCGGAGTAGAGGCGTCTGCTTCGGCAAGTTCTCTGCCGTGATCATCGTGGAGGGTTTTGACTTTTGCGTAGCTTAGGTCAAATACGAGGGAGTCGCCCACTTTGAGGGTTCCGTTTTGTACCAGGATGGTAGCAACAGAACCTAGGCCTTTATGCATAGCGGATTCAATTACAGATCCTCTAGCCCGGGTGGTAGGGTCTGCTTTTAGTTCGAGTATCTCTGATTGGAGAGAAAGCATCTCTAGGAGTTCTTTAATCCCTTCACCAGTTGTTGCAGAGCAGTTTACAGTGATCGTAGAGCCGCCCCATGCTTCTGCTAGGAGTTCGTGTTCTGAGAGCTGACGATAGACGTTTTCTTGGTCGAAGCCGGGTTTGTCACTTTTATTGATAGCAACTAGGATGGGAACCCCAGCTTCCTTGGCTTTATTCATGGCCTCGACGGTCTGGTCGCGCATTCCTTCATCTCCAGCGACTACGAGGACGACAAGATCAGTAACTTCTGCACCGCGTTCACGCATGGCAGAAAAAGCTTCGTGTCCTGGGGTGTCCAAGATGGTGATATCTCCAACTGCGGAGTGACAACGGAAGGCTCCAATATGCTGGGTGATTGCACCGGCTTCTCCCGATGCGAGATCACTCTTTCTGATGGCATCGATGATACTAGTTTTTCCGTGGTCCACATGTCCCATGAAAGTGATGACAGGTGGGCGGAGTTTGAGTTTTTCTGGGTCGGTTTCAGAGATCTCTTCTTTAACGGTTTTATCCGTGATTTTAATACGTTCTTCTTCAGAAGTATCAATTGTGATTTCACAATGAAATTCATGGCCCAGGAGCTGAATAGTTGTTTCGTCATCGAGGAAGTCGTTGATAGTAACAGCGATCCCTTGCATGAAGAGTTTGGAGATAAGCTGAGAGGCCTTTAGCTTCATCTCAGCAGCCAATTCCTTCACTGCAATTGGAATACGGACGTGCAGAGTTTTGGGGCGTATTGTGAGGTCTTCTTTTTCAGCAGCCGTGATTTTTCGGCTTCGTTTTTTGCGCCAGCGTTCATCATCAGAGTCACGTAGACCCATACGGTCTCGTCCGTCGAAGGATTTTCTCTGTTGAGGCTTGCGTTGAGAGCGAACTTCTCGGTAGTCTTTAAAAAATCCTGGTTTGCGAGCTGGGGCAGTATCTGTTGTAGATTTTTCTGTAGAAGTTGTTTTTGCCGCAGGCTTTTTCTCTGTTGTTTTTGCGTCTTTACGTGTAACGGGGAGCTTTTTGATGGGGGCGGCAGCTTTTCTGCGGATGATTTTTGGCCTGCGGAAGTCATCGACAACACTGGCTTTTTTAGCAGGTACTGGAGTAGCAGCAGGGGGTGGGGTTTCTTTAGGTGCTGGAGCTGTTTTTTCAACAATTTCTTCTTTTTTAGGAGGAGATGGAGGAGGAGGGGTTTCTTTTTTAGCAGGTTTTGGCGGTGGTGCCTCTTGGTCTGCAATTTTCTTGTCTGCAGTCTCCGGAGCTTTTTTTGTCTCTGCGGGCTTGGCTACTTTTTTACGGGCAGCAGGTTTCTTCTCAGCTTCTGCTGGCTTCTTTTTTTTCAGATTGCCCAGTTGCAGAGCCTCTGCGAGCTGTGTGTTTTTAATCTTAAGTTTTAAATTTTTTGCCAAGCCTTTATAACCTCTTCAGTCGGACTTCCTCTAGAACTCTATCGGCCATCTCTTGACTGATTTCTGGGATGTTTGCGAGCTCTTCTGTACTTGAGCTGAGAACTTTTCTCGGTGTATCATAGCCTGCTGCGATGAGGCTTTCTACAATCATTGGGCTCATGCCCTCAATTATAAGAGCTTCATCTAGACTAGGATCATCCACAAGAGCGAGTTGTGCTCTTTGGAAATTCATCGAGTTTTGGTACTCACTCATTCTCTGGACGTTGAGCTCACTTCCAATAAGTTGTCCACAGAGACGGATGTTCATGCCTCGCTTACCGAGGACTATAGGATAACTTTCATCCTCTACGACAATAGAGATGTTTGATTCGTCGTCTGAAACGCTAATCTTTTTGATCTCAAGGGGCGCAAGAGCATTTTCGAGCAATTGCACTTTGTCTTCAGTAAAGGGGATGATGTCGATCTTTTCATTATTCAGTTCGAGGATGACGTTCTTCACCCTTGTTCCGCGTACTCCTACACATGCTCCAACAGGATCGACTCTTGGGTCTGTAGAGGAAACTGCTAGTTTTGTGCGGTAGCCCGCATCTCGTACAATTCGCTCAATTGTAACAGTACCATCTTCAAGCTCGGGGACTTCTTGCAGAAAGAGCTGGCGGACAAATTCGGGATGACTACGTGAAAGGACGACTTCGGCCCCTCCGTTGTCAGTGTCTCGTACCTCGTAAAGAAGAGCTTGAACTCTTTCTCCCACGTTGTAGCTCTCAATCTTAGGATAGAAACGATCGGGCAGAATGGCTTCTACTTTTCCTAGATCTACAATCAGTGTTGCACCGCGGACAACTCTCTTAACGGTGCCAGAAATAAGCTCATTGATGCGGTGACGATACTCTTCATAGATGACGTCGCGTTCTGCACCACGCAATTTCTGTGCAATGACTTGTCTTGCTGTTTGCGCAGCAATACGTCCAAAGTCTTCTGGAGTAGCTTCGATATCAACCCAATCTCCAATTTCGCAGTTTGGGTTGAGCTCTTGCGCTTCTTCAAGAAGGATCTCTTCTTCAGGAATTGTGACTTCATCAACGACTTCTTTTTGTGCAAAGACTTCGATGTTCCCTGTTTTAGGGTCGACTTTAACAGAGACGTTGATTAAACCTTTGATGCTTTTGCGCGCAGAAACGCGCAAAGCTTCTTCGATTGCATCAATGATAATTGTCTGCTTGATTCCTTTTTCGCGTTCGAGGTATTCGAATATAGCGACGAGGTCTTTATTCATCGTTCTTTTCTTCTCCTGCCTGATCTTCTTCAGAGGAGCTGTCCTCGTCTTTTTTCTTTTTTGTTTTCTTAGCTTTTCCCACGACGATATCGTCTTGGTCCACAGCATTGGCGTTTACGAGGTGCTCTTTGATTGAAAGGGCGATTTTTTTGTGCTCTGGATCAAGTTTGATTACTCGAGCTGTAATGGAATCTCCTTTCTTAATTACTTCTTCGACCTTACCAAAAGGTTGGTCAGAGAGTTCTGTCACGTGGACTAGAGCTTCTAGGCCGTTCTCTAGCTCAACAAAGGCTCCAAAGGCGGTTGTTTTGATGACAACTCCTTTAACAAGAGAGTCAACTGGAGTAGTTTTCTCAATGTCTTCCCAAGGATTGGAACCGAGCTGTTTCACGCCGAGAGTGATTTTTTTACTCTCCTTATCGACGGAAAGGATCATTGCTTCGACCTCATCACCTTTCTTCATTACTTCGGATGGGTGAGAAACTTTTTTGATCCAGCTGAGGTCTGAGATATGAATAAGACCTTCCACTCCTGGCTCTAACTCGACGAACGCTCCGTAATTAGTTAGGTTACGAATTTCTCCTTTAACAATTTTGCCGACAGGGTAGCTGTCTTCAACGTGTTCCCAAGGGTTGTTTTCGAGTTGTTTAATGCCGAGGGAAATTTTCCCATCAGACTTTTGAACTGCAAGAACGATAGCTTCGACTTCGTCGCCTTTTCTAACGATTTCAGACGGGTCTGTAACATTCTTTACCCAAGACATTTCGGATACGTGGATAAGGCCTTCGATTCCAGGTTCGATTTCAATAAACGCTCCATAAGGAACGAGATTGACAATCTTGCCTTTGACGTGAGTGCCTGGAGGGTAACGGGCTTCGATGTCTTCCCAAGGATTGGACTCTTTTTGCTTGGTTCCTAGAGCTACACGTCCTTTCTCTTTATCGACGTTTAGGATCATTACTTCGAGTTCATCGCCCACTTTAACCATCTCAGATGGGTGCTTGATTCTTTTCCAAGTCATGTCAGTAATGTGCAATAGGCCATCGATACCATCAAGATCGAGGAAGACCCCGAAGTCGGTGATATTTTTGACGATCCCTTTGCAGAGGTCGCCTTCGTTGATGTTTTCTAGAAGCTCGATCTTACGCGAGATTCTTTCCTCTTCGAGGAGTTCGCGACGAGAAACAACGATGTTCTTTCTCTCAGTGTTGATTTTTAGAATCTTGAAGTCGAAGGTCTGGTCAACGTATTCGTCGAGATTTTTGATTCTCTTGTTGTCAATTTGCGAGCCAGGAAGGAATGCTTCCATGCCGATATCGACCATCAGTCCGCCTTTCACTTTGCGGATGACTTTCCCTTCTACAATGGAGCCTTCTTCACAGTGGTTAACGATGTATTCCCACTGGCGGTGTCTTCGAGCTTTCTCTCGGGATAGGACGATTTGTCCATCGGAGCCCTCAGCCTGATCAAGGAAGACTTCAATTTCTGCACCTAGTGCAAGAGAAGCGGGGTCTTCAAACTCTGCGATAGGGACAAGGCCCTCGGATTTTAGGCCGACATCAATCATAACGAAATCTTTTGTGACTTCAACGATGTGTCCTTTGAGGATTTGTCCAACGATCATAGAGGAGACGGATCCTTCAGCAGGTGTCTCTTCTTTTGCGTTTAGTAAGTTTTGAAACTCTTGGGCTTCTGTTTGATCAAAGTCGATATCATCGATAACTTTGCTTTGATTCCAGTCCTGTTGCAGAGTATCTTCCATGGTTGAGGGTTCTCCTAAAAAATTCTAAAAAAAATTCATTGACGCATGGCCAATGATTCCTTTCATGTGCCGATTATTGAATGGGGCCCAGGATACCAAATCGTTTAAAAAAAAATCAAGGGAAGGTTCAGGAGATGATGAATAAGTGCTTTATCAGAGGTTTTAATCGAAACGACAAAAAAATCATTTACAGACTGAACCTGGTTCAGAGAGGTTAATATAGATCAGGAATTAAATTTTTCAAACTTCTTATCGCCGAGGACTTAGGTGAAGAACTTGCGTAGATATGTTAAGAGGTTGCAAAATTAGAGAATAAAAATTAAGTTTTGCCTATGAAAACAATCATAATGAAATTTGGTGGGGCCTCAATGGCTAACGCCCAACAATTCTCAAAGTTAGCTGAGCTGATCGAAAAACGTGTAGAGGAGTTTCCTCGTGTAGTAGTTGTGGTAAGCGCTATGGGAAGTTCAACAGATGAATTGATGGAGCTTGCTCGCATTGTTCACCCGGATCCCCCGAAGAGAGAGCAGGATATGCTGGTTTCTGTAGGGGAAAGGGTAAGCATAGCTCTTCTTGCGATGGCGCTAGAGTTGAGAGGTATTGATGCGATTAGCTTTACTGGGAGCCAATCTGGGATTATCACGACAAATGAGCACTCTCAGGCTCAGATTGAAGAAATTCGTCCCCAAAGGATCGAAAAAGCTTTAGATCAGGGGAAAGTGGCAATTGTTGCTGGTTTTCAGGGAATGAGTCGTGAAAAAGAGATTACTACTTTAGGGCGAGGTGGTTCCGATACATCTGCGGTGGCCTTGGCCGTGGCTCTCAAGGCTGAAAGGGTTGAATTCTATAAAGACGTTCCAGGGATTGGAAGAACAAACCCTAAGACAGATCTAAACGCAAAAATTTTCCCCTCTCTTTCCTATGATCAAGCTCTTTCTATAGTGGGAGAGGGGGCTGAGGTTCTTCATCATCGCTCCTTAGAGCTTGCTAAAAGGGAAGGAGTTGAGCTCCAGATTCGTTTTTTCAATAATCCAGAGGAAGTTGGGACAGTGGTCAAAGAAAGCCTTGCAGAGGTTGACTTTTGAGCAAAAATCGCCATACTTGGTCCCTGTGAATACAAAAAAAAATCCCCTAATTGTTGAACCTTCTCTTTTGTCTGGAGATTTTGGGTGTCTAGCGGATGAGGCTAAGCGAGCCGAAGATGCTGGTGCGGATGCTCTCCATATTGACATCATGGATGGTCATTTTGTTCCCAATCTAACTCTTGGACCTAAAGCTGTTGCTGCTGTCAATCGAGCAACGGATCTGTTTCTTGATGTCCATCTTATGATTTATAATCCTTTCGAATACATCGAACGATTTGCCGAAGCTGGAGCGGACAGGATTACTTTTCATGTAGAAGCCACAGAGCAGGTGGATGAAACAATCGAGTACATCCGTAAGTGCAATGTTGAAGTAGGCCTAGCATTTCGTCCAGAAACGACCGAATCGATGATTCCTGGTTACCTTGATAAGTGTGATCTAATTCTCATCATGACGGTGAATCCAGGATTTGGAGGGCAATCATTTATGCCTGAGATGCTTGAGAAAATTCGATTTACTCGAGAGATGATTGATCGATTAAAGTTTGAACCGGGGAAGAGACCTCCACATATTCAAGTGGATGGTGGCATTGATAATCAAACGGGTAAGCTCTCTGTTGAGGCTGGGGCAAATGTCTTGGTTTCTGGAACTTATCTTTTTGGTGAGCTTGAAATGGCTCCTCGAATTCAATTGTTAAAAGGGCTTAAAGCATGACCAGAGTGGTTGTCATTGGCGGAGGGACAGGTAACTTTGCAGTTCTGCGGGGATTGAAAAAATACCCTGTTGAGTTGAGTGCTATTGTCTCGATGGCGGATGATGGTGGGAGTACAGGTATCTTGCGTGATGAGCTTGGCGTGTTGCCTCCCGGAGATGTAAGGCAATGTTTGGTTGCTCTTTCGGACTCTTCTAGTTTGATGCGTAGTTTAGTGAATTATCGTTTTGAAAACGGAGGGCTCGGAGGGCATAGTTTTGGTAACTTGCTTTTATCAGCTCTTGAAAAAGTAACGGGTAGTTTTGAGAAGGCTGTTGAGGAGATGGGGCGGATTCTCTTTATTAAGGGGAAAGTGATTCCTGTAACAACGCACCAAGTCCGGCTCAAGATGATTCTTAACAATCGGAAAATTTTAGAAGGGGAGAAAGAGGTTTATCTCTCTCAAGAGATTGACCAGGGGTATAAGAACATCTATCTCGAGCCCTTCCCTGAAGCTAATCCTCATGCTATTCTTGAGATTCAAAATGCTGATTACATCGTTCTGGGCCCAGGAGGCCTGCACACATCTCTCATTCCAAACTTGCTTGTTGCGGGGATAAGTAAAGCTCTTCTTGAGTCGAAAGCTAAGAAGATCTTTGTAGCCAATCTAATGAATCGAAAAGGGCAGACAACAGGGTATAAGGTCAGTGATTATTTAAAAGAAGTTAGTGAATACCTCGGAGAGGATATTTTCGATCATATTTTAGTGAACGCACAGAGTCCTGCAGAACATTTGCTCGACGTATATGCCGAGGAAGGAACCCTTGTAGAGAACGATTTGGAGGATGATCGAGTCGTGATGGCGCAGCTTTTGGGGAAGCCTAGCGAGGGAGATAAAAAAGATCTGATCAAACGGAATCTTATCCGACACGATCCTGAGAAATTGGCTGAGGAGTTGATGCAAATTGTTAATCCTGTTTGATCTAGATGATACTCTGATTGAAACCTCTAAATGTTTAACCCCCCTCTATCTTAAGTTAGCTTTTGATTCTATGTCGCAAGTCGGCCTAGACAGCTCTGAGGAAAGTTTTACGCAGCTTCTTGCTCTAAATAAAAAAGCGATCAGTTCTCGGTTTGCTATAGAACAGTTTTTGGGGACTCATTCTAACAAAGAAGAAATTTTAGCAGCTGGGCTAGAGGCTCTAAAGACACCTCTTCCCAAAAATGCTGTGATTGAACTCGTTCCTGGAGCTTTAGAAGTGTTGGATGCTCTGAAGAAGCAACACGACCTAGCACTAGTGACAAAGGGAGATTCTCTGCTACAGCTGCAAAAGATGGAAAAAGCTGGTATTCAACCAGGTCAATTTAGTAAACTTATTGTTGGTAGTGCGCCGAGTAAAAAGTTTGATTACCAAAGAGTTCTCGAAGAATTAGATGTGGCTCCTAGTGAGGCAATCGTCTGCGGTGATCGAGTCTCTGTTGACTTAACTCCTGCAAAGGAGCTCGGTGTATATACAGTCCATTTTCGTAATGGACGGGGTCTTGTTCACTGTGAGCCCAAAGAAAGTGTGGACTTGACCATTGAAACGTTAAAAGAATTGCAAGAGGTATTTCTCGAAACATGAAAACTAAAGCCCCGCTGACCAGCAACCAGATCACTCCCGGAATCATGATTTCGCTCGACAAGAAAATCTACCGCGTTGAGTCAGCTGTTAAGGTAACGGTTCCTAAAGGGACTCCTTTCATTAAAACCAAGCTCAGAGATGTTGTGACCGATGGGACTATCGAGAAGAACTTTAAAGAAGGGCAGGTTGTACAAGAGGTGACACTCGATGAACACGCTCTTGAGTTTTTGTATACGGAAGGCAAAGATTATCTTTTTCTTGATGCTGGAAATTTAGAAAAAGTCCTTGTTTCCAAAAATATTCTTGGAGACAAAATCAATTACCTCAAAGAGGCAATTGAGGTAAAAGCTATGTTTTATGGAGATACAATTTTCTCTATAGAGCTTCCTCAATTTCTTGAATTGATGGTTATAAAAACAGAGATGGATGAGGCAGTCGCCCAAATGGCCAATGCTACGAAACTAGCCTTCTTGGAGACTGGCGCTAAAATTGAAGTGCCCCTTTTCATTGAAACAGGGGATATCGTAAAGGTAGACACTTCAGCAAACGAATTTATTCAGAGGTTGTAAAGTCAATATGGACATGAAGCAAATCAAAGAACTAATGGCCGCCATGGAAAAAGCGGGTCTTAGAAAAGTGCGAGTTAAAGAAGAGAAAGGGTTTGAGCTAGAGCTAGAGCGTAATGTGGAGCATGTACATGCGTCTCATCCGGCACGCCACGAGCCAGCTCACCATTTTGCACCCCCTCCATCAGCGCCGCTGCACCGTGGTGGTAGCGAAGAAGAAAAAAAAGAGGGTGCTTATGTCTCTTCTCCAATGGTCGGAACTTTTTATACATCCCCATCTCCAGATGACCCTGCTTACGTCAAAGTAGGAGACCAAGTCAACGAAGATACTGTTGTTTGTATCATTGAAGCGATGAAAGTAATGAACGAGGTAAAAGCGGGTAAGAAAGGAAAGATTGCTGAAGTTTTGCTAGGTAATGCTGATGCTGTAGAATTTGGAACAAACCTTTTCCGTATAGTGTAGAGCCATGAAAAAAATCCTGATTGCAAATCGAGGCGAAATCGCCGTTAGAATCGTTAGAGCTTGTCATGACATGGGGCTGCAGGCAGTTGCTGTCTACTCAAAAGCCGATGCAGAAGCACTTCATGTGCTTAATGCTGATGAGGCCGTTTGTATTGGAAGAGCTCCTTCCCAAGAGTCCTATCTAAAAATTCCCAATATCCTATCAGCGTGTGAAATTTCCGGGGCTGATGCGATTCATCCAGGATTTGGGTTTTTAAGTGAAAATGCCAACTTCGCCTCTATTTGCGATAGCTGTGGGATTAACTTCATCGGTCCGGCTCATGAGACAATTGCTCTTTTGGGAAATAAAGCCGAGGCGAAAGCTATTGCAAAGAGTGTCAAGTGTCCTGTGATCCCAGGATCTGATGGCATAGTAGAAAATGTACAAGAAGCCCTCAAAGTAGCGCAAAAGATTGGTTTTCCGATCTTCATTAAAGCGTCGGCTGGTGGAGGGGGTAAAGGGATTCGTATTGCCCATGATACTGATGAGTTTTCTCGTCAGTTTGCTGCAGCGCGTGCCGAGGCAGAAGTGAATTTTGGCAATCCTGATATCTATCTAGAAAGAATGATCGTGAATCCTCGCCATGTAGAGATCCAAGTAATTGGAGATAAGCATGGCAATTATGCCTATCTAGGAGAGCGCGACTGCACTATCCAAAGAAGGCGACAAAAACTTATTGAAGAGACTCCAAGCCCGATTCTTACTCCAGCACAAAGGAAGAAGATTGGAGAAGCTGCGGTTAGTATCGTAAAAGCCGCAAAATACCACTCTGTAGGAACTGTAGAATTCTTGCTTGATGAAAAGAAAAACTTCTACTTCATGGAAGTGAACACACGGATTCAGGTAGAACATACAATCACAGAAGAGTTGACGGGGATCGATTTAGTTCAAGAACAGATCAGAATTGCTAGAGGCGACAAGCTCTCCTTTAGACAAAAAGACGTCAAGTATGACGGTCATGTGATCCAATGCCGCATTAATGCAGAAGACCCATCTAGGAACTTTGCACCATCGCCTGGGACATTAGAATATTTTGTTCCTCCCGGAGGTCCTCATGTCCGTATCGATACAGCTTGCTACTCTGGCTATAAGGTCCCCCCTCATTATGATTCGATGATTGGCAAACTCATCGTTCGAGGAAAGAATCGAGAAGAAGCGATTCAGATTGCAAGGCGCGCTCTTAAAGAGTTTCATGTGGGCGGGGTTCATACTACAATTCCCTTCCATCAGTATATGTTTCAGGATGAAAACTTCTTAAAGCACGATTACACCATTAGCTATATCGATCAGTTGATCCTAGATGGGTGTACATTTGTTCCCGAAGGATCATGAAAAAATCTCTCCTCATTTCAGAAAATGCAATTAAAGAGAAAGTAGAAGAGGTTGCTCATGAGATCAATCAGACCTATGCAGGCCAGGAGCTTATTATCGTTGCAATTCTGAAGGGGGCTGTCTGCCTCGTAGCAGATCTCATTCGCTATTTAGACGTCTCTCTCCAACTTGAGTTTGTACAAGCTGCTAGCTATGGGATGAACGGTACCACTCCAACAGAATTGGAGTTGATTGGGTTTGATAAACTGGATTTATCTGGCAAAGCAGTTTTGCTTGTAGATGACATCTACGATACAGGAAAAACCTTAAGTGGGGCTTTTCATGCTCTCGAAAAACAAGCGCCTAAGAGTCTAGAGACGCTCGTTCTTCTTAAAAAAAACATCCCTCAAGTAGGAGATGTTTCCCCAACATATGTTTGCTTTGACATTGAGAATGACTTTGTCGTAGGCTATGGCCTAGATTACAAAGAACATTTCCGAGAACTTAAAGCCATTTATACTATATGAAGGGAATCATTTTAGCTGGGGGAAGAGGGTCACGACTCTATCCTGTCACTAAAGCTACCTGTAAACAACTCTTACCCATTTATGACAAGCCGATGATCTATTATCCGATCTCGGTTTTTCTTATGGCAGAGATCCGTGATATTTTACTTATCTCCACACCAGAAGATCGTCCCCGTTTTGAGCAATTACTCGGAGATGGTAGTCAGTGGGGAGTTTCGATCCAGTATGACGTACAAGTAAAGCCCCAAGGGATTGCCGATAGTTTTCTTATTGCAGAAGAGTTCATCGGTGATGACTCTGTTGCACTTATCCTTGGTGACAACCTCTTTTATGGTCACAACTTGCCTCAAGTCCTGCAAAAAGCAAAACAGACCGATACAGGCGCTACGATCTTTGGCTATGAGGTGCAGGATCCGGAACGTTATGGTGTTTTAGCTTTTGATGAGAATAAGCAGATTGTAGACATTATTGAAAAGCCCAAAGATCCACCTTCTCGCTTCGCCGTTACAGGACTCTACTTTTATGATAACAGTGTTATTGAAATTGCAAGGGGATTACAGCCTTCTGCACGCGGGGAATATGAAATCACCGACGTCAATGTCGCCTATCTCAAGAAAAATGAACTCCACTACCAACTCTTTGATAGAGGTTTTGCGTGGCTTGATACAGGCACTCCGAACGCTATGCAGCAAGCAGCCAGCTATGTTCAAACGATCCAAGAGCGACAAGGCGTGAAACTAGGGTGTGTGGAAGAGGTCGCCTATCAGATGGGGTACATAGACGAAGCTCAGCTTCTTGAGTTAGGGCAAGAGCTTTCTCCTTCTGAATACGGGGAGTATCTCTTACGACTTTGCAGTCTTGCGCTTGCGTGAACGTTTGCTTCGATAAGGAACAAAGGTTGATTGTCTACCGGAAACCGCTTCATGTAGATTCTCAATAGCCATGAATGCTTCAGGATCTTCTCTTAAAACAATCTCTTTTAAGTCTGCTAGATCGAGTCTCTCCACTACGATGAAAAGAAGATCACGCGAAGCTCCTGAAAAGCCCCCTTTTCCATGAATAATGGTAAGGCCTAAGCCCAGTTGATTCATGATCACCTTGGAAAGCTCTTTGGGCTTAGAAGAAATGATCAAAACAGACTTTAGCTCATCTAGTCCTACAATGACCAAGTCGATCATTTTGAAGGCGACAACATAGGTAAGAAGGGATTGCAATGCGATATGCCAATCGCGAAAAATCAATCCATAAACCGCAAAGATAATAAAGTTAGCAGCTAAAACTACCTGACCTACTGTAAATCCCTTTTTTCGGTTAATGATGATTGCTAAAATTTCTGTTCCATCTAAGCAGCCGCCGTTACGGATGATAAGCCCTGCACCAACACCGAGGATTGCACCGCCAAAGACAATTACCTCTAGAGGGTCTCCATAGAAGGGAGGTGCGGTATCAAACACCCACAAGAAGAGGGCGAACAGCAAAATCGCTGTGAACATATGGAATACAAACGTTCGCCTAATAAAACGATACGCTAAATAAATGAAGGGGAGCGAGAGGACGATCAAAAAGTAGGAGAGGTAGTTTTCTCCAAAAAGGCGTGCAAGAATCAATGAAATACCAATGATGCCGCCGTCAATTAGTTCATTAGGAAGAAGAAAAACACGAAGTGATATTGCAGCTAAAAATGCACCGAGTGACACCCAGATAAAGTCGTTTGCGTAGCGCCAGAAGCCAGATTTTTTTGTGTGTCTTTGCATGAAAATTTCCTATATACGCAATCTTTTGGAAGATTATGCTCGTGAGTTTTCAACAAGATACAAATCTAGAGGGAGAATGTACAGAAAAAAGTGCGAAGAAAGAAAAAACATTTCCCAGAACTTAGGGAAACGCGGGAGACGGGACTCGAACCCGCAACTTCTGCCGTGACAGGGCAGTGCTCTAACCAGTTGAACTACTCCCGCAGTTCGATTGTGTTGGGCGCAAAAGGACTCGAACCTATGACCGCCTGTGTGTAAGACAGGAGCTCTACCAACTGAGCTATACGCCCCAACAAGTTTACCAATTTACTCTCTTGTCAGAATATTTCTCAAGTCAATTTGTATTGCATCGAAAAACAAAATATTTTTTTGATGTTTTCAACTGCTGACTGATTCAGAAACCCCCCTAAGAATTTTTGAATAATTGCTTTTTCTGAAGGTTCAGCGCTATTTAGAGTCTCTTGTAGATGGCTAATAATCAAAATGTTATCTCTTTTATATGAAATTAACACGTTTATTTTTTTTATTGAATTAAAGCGGGTTTTTTTGTTAAAATTGCCGCTTACAGTTAGGGTGAAATGGTTTATTATGAACATAACGTCGATTCGAAGCGGTTTTGATGCTTCTGCACAAGTGATTACAAGAGCTGTAGGAGCTCCATCTAGAGCAGTTGCTATAGCCTTGCTAGCTGGCGCCGTCGGGATAGGAATATTATTTTGCTGTCGTCCACAAGATAAAACCACATTGACTCGATCTGGAGTAGTTGCTACAGCTTTGCTAGTTGGTGTCATCGGGATGGGGATACTACTTAGCTGTCGTTCACAAGATAAAATCACATCGGATCTATCTGGATCGAAATCATTTTCTGATCTCAACATCCAAGCAAGCGAAGTACCTCATCTTGAAAATCTCGGGTCTTCAAAAGAGGTAGTAAAGAAATTGTCTCTAAACATCCAAAAAAATGAGGTATTTCATCCAGAAAATCTCAGGCCTTCAAAAGAGGCTGTACAAAAGTTGTCTCAGAATGAGCAAAGAGAATGGTATCTGATCCGAGCTCTTTGTGTCCCAACAAAGAACAACCATCAAGTTGTCCAAAATGCATTGAATGACTCAGAGCACTGGGCGCAAAACTATATTAATACTTCAAAGTCTTCGTATAAACTGACCCCTCTTGGCGTTGCTACAATGGTCAATGATATTGTAATGGCTAAGCTCTTAATAGAGAAGGGAGCTGATGTGGCTCCAAAAGATCACAGGGATTGGACTCCGCTTCACTATGCATATGCCAATGGTAATCAGGGGATGATTGCACTCTTAAATAAATATGGACATCCAGAAGATGTGATTACTAAAGCGGGTGCCACGCCGAAAGATTTGCAAGAACGTCTTGCTATCACGCCGGTTGCCAATAATCAAGTTGTTTTTCGATATAAAGATGGAGAGAAGGTTGTTGAAGGGACGGCAGAGAAATTTAGAGAGCTAACAGGTGCAAACTTTATAAATAAGACGATCACAGAGCCAGGGGCTTTATGGAAAGAATGGCTTGATCAGACCTCTGTATCTGCTGCGGAAGCAGGACTTCTGGTTGTAAAGGATAAAAAATATCAGGATTACAAAAAAAATCCTCCTAATCTTTACATAGCACAATCGGGTGAAGCTGGATTAGAGGTCCGCGCAGGGGAGCTAATTGAGAAAGGGAGAATTATCGTAGACTACAAAGGGTTACGAGTGAGTGAAACTCCTCAAAATGTAGCTTACTTTGAGAGTGAAAATGGAATCGATGGGAGAGAGAATAGAAACCTAGGGCCTTTGGCAAATGATGGCTTTCCAAATGCCCTAATGCAAGAAGTATACGATAAGGACGGTATTCGAAAGCATTCCGTTTTGATTGCTTTAGAGGATATCCCCAACGGGGAAGAAATTTGTTGGGATTATGGATCTTCTGCCCCCCTTTGTAAAGAGTGGCATTCTGAGTTGAGGATGGATGCATTGAAAACATGGCTAAAGCAGAATAGAAAAAAATTGAGTCAAGCCCCTTCTAAGAAACGAGATTTTAATGCCCTTGCCTTTCTCTCGAAAGTACAATACTTATACAATACGCCGAAGACTGCGTTAAGGCTCTTGCTCAATGGAGATCTTTCGACAGATCTCTTTACGAAAATGCTACGCAATTATCCCATTATTAAAGCAGGCGAGAGGGCTCTTGTGGCTATTCTTCAATTCACACAAACTCTTGATCAGCACAAAAACCAACGTCTTGCCAAGGAAATCAAAACATTTTGTACCCAGGTTCTGGAAGAGAATAAGTATGGGTTTTCTGCAGTAGCCTCTTGGATGACCGCTCTTCTTCAGACAGGGGGAGTCAAGGAAGCTAATTGGAAAACTCACGCTATCAGTCTACTCGATGCATATAACAATTGGGCACTAGTAAAGCGTGATTGGAAGTTTACAGTTGCCAATTTTGAGAAGATAAAAGAAGGATTCACAGGATTGGATAGGGGGATTTATCTTGGACAGATCGTGGGAATAACCACATTCTTTGAGATGCAGCAAACAGAAGAAGGAAGAACAGACCTTCCACCTGGTACGATGGATAATTTCAAACAGGTGTTTCGAGAGGAGCTGACATTGCTTCGAGAGCACAATCTTTTGTCTTCTTAGGCATCAAAGAACGCATCGAAGTGCTCTTTTCGTTGTTTGAAGAAGCCATGGTCGGTGAGTTCATCGACATGGATCGGGACTGCTGCGATATACCCCTCTTCTAGTAGAGCCACATCACTTTCTTCATGTTCATCGTGATGGGACCATTCACCTCCGTGCCAGAAATAGGGAGCTCCATCTGGGTGGACCCTACGATCTGGAGCTTCAACCCAAAGACCTCGCCCTTGCTTAGCGAGCTTGACTCCTTTGAACTGCTCAAATTTTGTTGGGAAGTTCACATTAAGGATTGTTCCTGAAGAGAGGGGATGTTCGAGAACGTGTTCTACGATTGGATAGATATAGGGTTCGATCTGTTCGAATCGGGGTGTCTCAAATTCTGTGCTAGAAAAGGCGATTCCAGGAATACCTCTAAAAGCCCCTTCGATTACACCACCGATTGTGCCGCTGTAGAGAACGTTACGGCCTGCGTTGGATCCGAGGTTGATACCAGAGACGACAAGATCGGGCTTTTCATCTAGGACAACACGTGTTCCAAATCGGACGCAGTCAGCAGGGTTTCCTGTAACTTGCCAAGCTGGGGTTTCTCCTTCCCAACGAACAGGATTAATCGTGATTGGCTTGTGGAGAGTAAGACCGAGTCCTACGCCAGATTTTTGGGAGGAGGGGGCGACGATAGAGATATCGGCTTTGTCCTTTAGCGCATGCCAAAGATGCCAAATTCCTTTTGCGTGGATGCCATCATCGTTGGTGATTAAAATTCTAGGTTTGCTCATGTCCGAATTGTACCACAGCTCTAGATTTCAGATAGAGAGCTTTTCTTCTGAGTAAGGAGTGAAACAATCCAGATAGAAAGAATGCTGATCAAAAATGCAGGTGGGAGGGGGGGGATTTCAATAGGCAGGTTCTTTGTGAAGAAAGGCCAGAGAGCAGAGATAGTTCCTCCAAGGAGGATGCCCGTCCAAGCTCCGTATTTGTTTATTTTGCGCATGTATAAGCAGAGTAGTAGAAGAGGGCCAAAGGAGGCTCCTAAACCGGACCAGGCATAGAGCACAAGGCCATAAATGGTATCAACTTTTCCAGCAGCGATAACAAATGCAACTAATGAGACAAAAACAACGCCTATACGGGAGACAAGGAGGAGTTCTTTCGATTCAGCTCTTTTGCGGAAGAGTCTTTTGTAGATGTCTTCGGTAAGACTAGAAGAAAGCACCAAAACCATCGAGCTCATTGCATTAATGGTGGCAGCAAACACAGCGCAGAGGATCAGACCAACAAGGAAAGGAGGGAAGCTTTGCTTAACCATCCGGATGAATACTTCGGATGCGACGGGTAGACTCCCTTTAAAAAAAGCTATTCCTACCAGGCCAACAAGTGTTGCTGAAGAAAGAGCAAAGAACATCCAAGTCATTCCGACCCGTTTTGCCTTGCCAATTTCAGATACATTGCGAATCCCCATAAATTTGGTGATGATATGGGGTTGTCCAAAGTAGCCAAGCCCCCATCCAATTGTGAGGAAGAAAATTTCAAAGAGTGTCTTGGCTTGGAAGTTAGGGATGAGACTTGTTGAGAGGTTTTGCATGGTCAGTGCTTGTCCTATTCCTTCAAAGCCGCCTACAGATGGTAAAACGTAGAAGGGAACAAATATAATCACTATAAGCAAGAATATGCCTTGGACGAGATCTATCCAAGCGAGTGTTAAGTATCCCCCGAAGAAGACATAGGGGATAACGATCAGGATACCAGCGATAACTCCAACATGATAGTCAACACCGAAGAGCGCTTCGAGTACATAGCCCATGCCAACAAGGGCTGCAGAGATATAGATCGTGTAAAATGCAAAGAGCATGATGGCCGTAAAGACACGGATAACGCCGGAGATATCACCGAGTCTACTCTCGAAAAAAGAAGAGAAAGTGAAGCTGTTGTAGGTCTCGGTAGCCGTTCGGACTCGTGGAGCTATGAGCTGCCAATTGAGGAACATAAAGAGGAGTAGACCAATGCCTGCCCAGGCCTGATGAACACCGAGTAGGTAAATCATGGCGGGATATCCCATGAAGAGCCAGCTACTCATATCACTTGCATGGGCTGCGAGTGCTGTGAGCCAGAAGTTCATGGATCGGTCTCCAATAATGAAATCGGTGTCCGAGAGTTGGCGTTTATAGGAGCGGATCGCAACACCTGCTAAGACTGTGAAATAGAGGACAACTGCCAGAAGTTCCCAAATAATAGTTGTATCAGATCTCATTTTTTTAGTGCCTTGTTCGAGCCGTACGTTAAGCTTGCTTGAGCGAGGTTTTCGCGCACATTGGGAAAAGTTGTTTCCATTTCGCGTAAAAGGAGTTCCGCTTTTTTGCGCATTGAGTTCTGCCCGATAGGGCATTGACACAACACTCTTGCAAATCCGTGGGCATTAGCAAACTCTTTAATACTATTTTCTGGGATGAAAAGCAAGGGACGAATGATCGTTACTCCGTAGTCGATCATAGGCACTTTAGGCAAATTCGCAGCAAATTCCGCTTTGTGCAAAAGGTTGAGAAGAAGTGTTTGGATGCTGTCATCTCGGTGGTGTCCAAAAGCAATAGTTGTAATGCCCCTTTCTTTGGCTGCATCGAAGATGAGTTTACGCCTTTCTCTAGAGCAGCGGTAGCAGGCAAGGGTTTCAAGTTTCTGTGTCGATGTTTCTTCTACATACTCTACTTCGAGCTCATCACAAATTCCCTTCAAAAAATTGGTATGGATGCCAGCTCCACAAGAAAACTCTCCGCCGACATGAATGGCTGTAATGGGGACATCGGGGAAGCCATTTCCTAAAATTGCTTTTAGCAAAAAGAGCAGGGTAAGACTGTCTTTACCCCCACTGAGTGCGATCGCAAGGCGATCGACCCCTTCTAGGAGTTTAAATTCATAGAGAGCTTTCCTGCACATGCTTTCTAGCTTGCGGCCGAGCTTGGTAAAAGGGGGCTTTGCTATAGGGAATGTCGTTTGCATCCAATCCTCCAGCCTGGTATTATACGCCCACATTTGTATAGAAAGGTAGTTGAAATGACAAAAAAAGTGGGTCGTAATGATCCTTGTCCTTGTGGATCGGGAAAAAAGTATAAAAAATGTTGTGAAGACAAACTAGGAGCTAAACGAAAGTTTGAGGCTTCTGTCATTTCTAGTGGATTGTCTAGCGGTAAAGAGCTAGAGGGGAAAGCTACGTCTATTTCTACAAATTTTTTCACTAAGCAAGCAGCAGCTCCTCCTCCAAAACCGATCCCTAAGCAAAAGGACGATGAGCCTCACCATCCCCCTGAAGCTGACAAGCCGATGTAGGGTTTTACCTATTCAGTGATTAGGTCGCCAAAGTCGACTTCTTGAACAGCTCTTTTAAGTTTTTCGAAAGCTTTTCTTCTTTCTACAAAAGAAATATGCATGATGCTTATCTACTGCAAAAACGCGAAATCGCTTTTTTGCAGTAGATAAGCGTGGTCTTGGATTTTACGCAAAACAGCGTTTTCGCCATTTCGCGTAAAGTTTGGAGGGCGTTTTTTTTTACGCAAAACAGCGTTTTCGCTGTTCTGCGTAAAGCTACCTGTGGAGTTTTTGACGGATCTTTGAGAAGAATTTCTTTTCGAAGTGCTTGCCGCTTAGTAGATAATAGAGAAAACTCTTGGTCATTGCACAAAGGAAGAACCAGATCAGGATATAGATCCAAGCAAGCCCTGCATACTTCCAGCCGATACCGACGAAGTCTTGTGTGCCAAGGCCGTAGACAGAAGCTAGTGTTCCAGCTGCTTGCGAGAAGAAGGTTGCAAGGAAGAACTTCCATTCAGGGAAAGGACGATCCCAGAAAAAACGGCGATTGCGGGTGAGGTAGATGGTGAGGTTGCCACCACATAGGATTGCCATGAAGGCGAGAGTTCTACTCTTATCGGGGCCAAGTTGCCAGATCGCCTGTGAGATCCAATAGAGACCGAAGGTGGAGACGACACCAACGATTGCAAGGCCAACAGCTATAAAGAGTACTTCGCGCATATCCCAAGAGTAGGGTTTGGGCCGGATGGCCATATGGTCATAGGCGATCATCATGATGGGGATGTCATTGAGAAGGGCAATGACAACAATCATGATAGAGGTGAGGGGGTGAGTATGGAAGATGAGGATGGCTAGGAGTAGGAAAAGGAGAAGGCGGACGGTTTCACTAACTCGGTAGATGGCGTAGCTTTTCATGCGACCGAAAATGTAGCGAGCCTCTTCTATGGCTTTGGTGATGACCATAAGCCCTGGTTGTGTAAGGACAAGATCTGCAGCAGCTCTTGCTGCATCTGTTGCATTACTCACAGCAATTCCAATGTCGGCTTGTTTGAGGGCGGGGGCGTCATTGACACCATCGCCTGTCATTCCAACGATGTGTTTTTTGGCTTGGAGGTGCTGGATGAGGGCAAATTTGTGCTGGGGATAGACTTGTGCAAAGCCATCGGCTGACTCTAGCATCTGATCTCTGTGTGCGTCGTCAATCTCTTGCGAGAAAACTTCTTGCATGGGAAGGATGTTTGTTCCGATCTCGAGTTCTTTACCGATTACTTTAGCGATAGCCGTGTGATCACCTGTCACCATTTTTACCGATACCCCCAGAGAGCGAGTCTCCTGGAGTGTTTGTTTAGTGTCTTCTCTTGGAGGGTCGTAGAGGGCGATTAGTCCCAAAAATTCCGTTTTTTCACCAGAAGAGCGTGCCACGCCAAGTGTACGCAATCCCTGGCTTGCCAATTCTTCGATTTTTTGATTGATCGTATCAGCGTCTTGTGGATGTGAAAGATCTAGAATCACTTGGGGCGCGCCCTTGTAGGCGGTGAGAGTTTTGCCTTCTTTGGACTGGAGTGTCGCTTCTGTTTTTTTATTGGTGGGATCAAATGGAATAAATTTTGTGCACGTGAACTCAGAAAAATGAGACTTGTCTCCAAGGCTTTGAAAGAGGACTTCATCAATAGTATCACCGCCCTCTTTGGATGAAGCGAGACAGCCAAAGAGAAGTACGTCTTCTTTGGAAGCCCCTCCAAAAGGGAAGATGTCTTGGATTGTCAGCTCGTTTTTGGTCAGCGTCCCTGTTTTGTCAGAGCAGAGGATATCCATGCCAGCAAGTTCTTCAATGGCACTAAGTTTCGAAACGATCGCTTTGAACTTGGCCATCTGGTTGGCTCCAATGGCGAGTGTAGAAGAAAGGACTGCGGGGAGTGCTACGGGGATCCCTGCGATAATCAGGATGAGAATAAAAATGAAGATATCGCCAAAGGATTCATGTAGGGTATCGGTGATTTCGAGTCTTACAAAGAAGTAGATAAGAAGTATTGCTGCAACAGATAGAGTAGCAAAGATAAGGAAGTGACCAATTTTTAAAACGGCTTCGTGGAAGTGAGAAACGGTTTTTGCCTCTGATACAAGCTGAGCAGTTTTTCCAAAGAAGGTGTTAGCGCCTGTTTCTGTGACAACAGCTTGCATCTCTCCCAGTTTCACGACAGTGCCCGAGAAGGCCATTTCACCCCCTTTTTTATCTGCGGGAAGCGATTCTCCTGTGAGTGTTGATTGGTCGATGGAAAGGTATTCTCCCGAGAGGAGTTTTGCATCGGCTGGAATGATGTTACCGAGGCGTAAATTGAGAATGTCTCCAGGAACTAGGGATTTGGCATCCACTTCTTGCCATTTACCATCTCGCAGCACACGTGCTTTGAGAGCGAGCTTTTTCTTTAACTCTTCGATGGCATTATCTGCTTTGAATTCTTGGAAAAATCCGATGGCTGCATTGATCACAAGAAGAGAAGAGATGATGATCAAATCGGGCCATCTTTGCAAAAGTCCAGAAAGGATAGCTGCGATTTCAATCATCCAAGGAATAGGTCCCCAGAAGAAGGAGAGGAGTTTGAGTAGAGGATTGACTTTTTTCTCTTGAAGCTCGTTCTCGCCATACTGCTTTAGGCGACTTTGCACTTCGTTAGCAGAAAGGCCCTGGTCTGGGCTTACTTGCAATTTCTGGAGAGTATCTTCAGTACTTAGGTCTTTAAAAGGACTGTCGTCGCTCATGCTTACCCCCTCTCGATGAGAGCTTTTGTGTGGCGGGCAATCATCAGATTTTCATCTGTGGGGATCACCTCGATCTTGTTTTTGATATCTAAATATTCAAGATTTTCACAAATTTGGGTTCGGATAGCTTTTGATGACTCTCCGATTCCTCCTGTGAAAACAAGCAGGTCTAACCCCCCAAGGCTTGCAGAGAGTGCTCCGATTGCTTTGCGTGCCGTATAGCAGAAAAGAGTGATCGCATCGGCTGCTTTAGGGTGGTCACTTGCTAAAAGAGTTTTCATATCGCTGGAGATGTCAGAGACACCTAGAAGACCTGATTGGTGATTGACGAGCCCATCGATTTGCGCTGGGCCGTATCCTTTTTCTCGCATGAGATAGGTCAAGACACCGGGATCGAGATCGCCACTGCGTGTTCCCATCATAATTCCTCCAACCGGGGTCATCCCCATCGTTGTATCGATCGACTTGCCGTCCAAAATAGCTGCCATACTTGCTCCATTGCCCAGATGGGCAATGATGATCTTTTGCCCTTTTGCCCGATCTCCGAGACGGGAGACGATATATTCATAAGAGAGACCATGGAAGCCATAACGTTTCACTCCCTCTTTCCATAAGAAAGTGGGAAGGGCAAAGTGTTGGTGTAGTTTCGGCATGGCTCGATGAAAAGCTGTATCGAAACAGGCAACTTGAGTGTGTCCTTGGGTCTGTAATCGTTTGATGACATTGAGCTCTGCTGGGAGATGGAGTGGTGAGAAGGGGATGAGGGTCTCTAACTTTTCAATAACGGAATCTTTGATGCGGGTGGGTCTTATGAAAAAACTTCCTCCATGGACCACCCGGTGACCAATGAGCTTCGGGGTTGGAATTTTCTTCAAGATAAGGTCGGTGGCTTCCTCATGCGTAGGGACTTTTCCCCCAATTTCTTCGACTTCTCCACTCATGACGAGCATCTCCTCTCCGTCATAGAGGGCATACTTAAGAGAGGAGGAACCAACATTGAGGGTAAGGATCATGCTGTTTTTCGGATTTTATTTTTTTTGCCCCATTGCCAATTACGTATCTCTGGCATGTCCTCCCCATGAGAATGGATATAGGCTTTGTGCTCTTCGAGTTTTTTCTTACACATTGTGATGAATTTTTTTGCTTTCGATTCCATGTATGGAATTCTGGAAAGAGCATTCATTGCCAGATGGAAACGGCTCATTTTGTTACAGACAACCATGTCGAAAGGTGTAGTTGTAGTCCCTTCTTCGATATAGCCATGTACGTGGAAACGCTCTGGATTAAGTCTTTTATAGACCAGCTCATGAATCACTCTTGGATGGCCATGGAAGGCAAAGACAACAGGGGCTGATTTTGTGAAGAGAGCTTCAAAGTCCTTATCACTCAAACCATGTGAATGGTCACTGTCTAGAGTGAAGAGATCAACTATATTCAGCATCCGTACCTTCAGAGAGGGGAAGTGCTCTTGCAGGTAAGAAATGGCAGCAATCGTCTCGAGAGTAGGAACATCTCCAGCAGAAGCCATAATAAGATCGGGAGCTCCCCGGTCATTCGAAGCAAACTTCCACTTGGAAATCCCTTTTGTGCAGTGGGTGACAGCTTCTCTCATAGTCAGCCACTGGGGCATTGGTTGCTTGCCTGCAACGATTAGATTGATGTAGTTCAAGCTTCCTATGCAGTGATTGCCCACACTCAATAGACAGTTGGCATCTGGGGGGAGATAAATCCGTGCGACGTCAGCTTTTTTTTGTAGGACTGATTCGATAAAGCCGGGCCCTTGGTGGCTATAGCCGTTGTGATCTTGTCGCCAAGCATGCGAGGTAAGAAGATAGTTAAGCGATGAGATTGGCTTTCTCCAAGGGAGCTCCTCACATGCTTTGAGCCACTTTCCGTGCTGGTTGAGCATCGAATCGATGATCATGGCAAAGGCTTCATAACAAGGGAAAAATCCATGTCGTCCTGTGAGCAAATACCCTTCGAGCCATCCCTGGCATAAGTGCTCGCTGAGTACTTCCATCACTCGACCATCATGGGAAAGAGACTCATCATAGTCGAAAGTTTTCCCCAAATACATCCTGTTTGTGATATCAAAGACGTTATTGAATCGGTTGGAATTGGTCTCATCTGGGCAGAAGAGACGGAAATTATCTTTGTTGTGCTTGAAAATGTCGCGTACAAATTTGCCGAGTTCCCGAGTTGCTTCGCCAATGACAGCACCAGGCTCTGGAACATCTATTGCATACTCCCGAAAGTCTGGAAGAACGAGTTTTTTCAGTAAGAGTCCTCCATTTGCGTGGGGGGAGGCGCCCATGCGCAGGTGCTTTTCTGGAACACAGCTTAAGACGTGTTTTTTAGGACGACCCGTCTCATCAAAGAGCTCGTTGATTTTGTAGCTGTTCATCCATTTTTCTAGGATGGCGAAATGCTCAGGGTTAGTGCGAACCTCAGAGAGGGGAACCTGGTGCGCACGGAATGTTCCTTCTACTTTTTCCCCATCGACTTCTTTGGGACCAGTCCACCCTTTCGGTGTGCGCAAGATGAGCATCGGCCATACGGGTACTTCGTCACCCACAGGTGTTGCCTGAATTTCCCGGATCCTTGCATACGCCCAGTCGAGTGCTCGCCAGAGGTCTTGGTGGACTTGCATCGGGTCATCACCTTCTACAAATCGGACTTCGTAGCTGCAGCCTGAGAAAAATTGTTCCAAGCGCTCGTCACTCATACGGCCAAATACCGTAGGGCCAGAAATTTTGAATCCGTTCAGATGGAGTATAGGAAGGACTGCACCATCTCTTTGGGGGTTGAGGAATTTATTCGACTGCCAGCTTGTGGCAAGGGGACCGGTTTCTGATTCTCCGTCACCCACAACACAAGCAACAATTAGGTTAGGGTTATCAAATGCAGCCCCAAAAGCATGAACGAGAGAATAACCCAATTCCCCCCCCTCGTGGATAGAGCCAGGCGTTGGAGGACTCACGTGACTGGGCACTCCTCCCGGCCAAGAAAATTCACGGGTGAACTTTTCGATTCCACGAGCATCCATCGGAATATCAGGGTAAGTTTCCGTCATGCACCCTTCTAAGAAGACGTTTGCTCGAAGGGCTGGCCCTCCGTGACCTGGGCCTGTCACATAGAGAAATTGTGCCTTGGTATCTTGGATTAGCCGGTTCAAGTGGACATAAAGCAAGTTGAGCCCAGGGGATGTTCCCCAGTGTCCGAGAAGTCTTGGCTTAATGTGCTTTGTTTGCAACGGCTCTCGAAGAAGAGGGTTTTCTTTCAGATAAATCTGCGCAACAGTTAGAAAGTTTGCTGCACGAAAGTAGGCGTCTATTGCCTGTAGACGAGCTTGATCCATATCTATCTCCTTTAGTCGAAGTCCCTCAGTCGATGTATATAGATTTTTTTTTATTCTGACTAGACTTATTGGAGTAGAGGAAACCTCTATCCTATTCAGAGAATTTTTGGCAAAGCAGTTATTTGGACTTGTCGAGGAGCTCCTGCCACCGTTCGTATAGAGACTCTAATTTTGCGTGGGCTTTTCCCATTTCGTCATAGAGCGCAAGAGAATCTTCTTTTCCTTCGAGCTTTTTTTGGAGCTCTTCGATTGCAGTTTCTGATTGGAGTATAGCCTTCTCCATCCCCTCAAGCTCTTTCTTCTCCTTATAAGAGAGAGAGCGGGCTTTTTTCTTTTCAGGAATGGAGGACAACTTTTCTGTTTTTTTGGCCTTTTTTGAAGCGAGGTCTGACTTTTCCCATTGGGTGTAGTTAGCAAAGAACTCGTGCTCTTCGTTGTCTCCGAGGCCAAGGACTTTTGTGCAGAGGCGGTCCATCATGCACCTGTCATGAGAGATAAGAACAACAGCTCCAGGAAAGCTTGTGAGACTCTCCTCCATCACTTCAAGGGTTGGGATATCAAGATCATTAGTTGGTTCATCTAGGAAGAGAATATCAGCTGGTTGTAGCATGAGCTTCGCAATAAGGATCCGAGCTCGTTCTCCACCGGATAAGCAGCGAACGGGGAGGTTAAGCCTATCAGATCCGAAGAGAAACCTTTTCGCCCATCCGTTGACATGAATTTTCTGACCGCGGTAATCGACCATGTCGCTATTAGGACAAAGTGCTTCTTTGAGAGAATCATTCGGAGGAATACTCTCTCGATGTTGATCGAAATAAACGATACGTAAATCTTCTGCATATTTTAATGTCCCCATATCTTGAGGAAGCTCTCCTGCTAGGATCTTCAATAGAGAAGTTTTGCCCGTTCCATTTTTGCCAACGATGCCTAAACGCATTCCGGGAGAAAGTGCTAGATCTAAGGAAGAGAAAAGTTTTTTTTCTCCAAACGATTTGCCAATGTTTTTAGCGACGAGGAGTCTGCGCGTTTGTCGCTCAGATGCTGAGAATTCAATTCCTGCAGCTTGCTCTTTTCGTCTATGTTTGACATCGGAGAGCTCGTCCATCAGTTTATAGGCCTGTTGGATGCGCGATTGAGATTTTGTTGTACGTGCTTTAGGAGAAGTTTTTAGCCAGTTAGTCTCTTCGCGAACTTTGTAAGAAAGCGCTTGCTCCTTTTTTTCTTGTGCAAGAAGAAAGGCCTCTTTCTGCTCCATGAAAGAACTCATGGCCCCCTCGTGTTTGAACATACCACCTGGGTAGCATTTGTTCAGTTCGATGATCGTAGTTGCGGTGTTTTCTAAAAAATAGCGGTCGTGGCTAATCATTAGAAAGGGGATGGGAAGGCGTTTAAGAAAAGATTCAAGCCATAGAATTCCTTCAAGATCTAAGTGGTTCGTCGGCTCATCTAAGAGAAGAAGATCAGGCTCGTTCATAAGCGCTCGTACAATATCAAGTCGCTTTTTCCATCCCCCAGACAAAAGAGATGCGTCTGCCAAAAAATCAGAAAATTCTGCTTTCCCAAGTAAAATGCGGGCTCTTGTCTGTGCTGTGATTGTATCGGTATTGGGAAGCTGGCTTATCAGAAAAACCTCAATAGGCATAGAGGGGAAATCAGGAGCTTGGCTTGCATAGCCCAACTTTAGCATCTGTTTTTTGGAGAGGTGCCCCGAGTCGGGCCCTTCGATGCCTGCAAGGATTTTAATGAGAGAGGATTTCCCCGTTCCATTTGGGCCGATCACTCCAATGCGATCTGATGATGAGATTGTGAATGAAAGATCCTCAAATAGGCGGAGAGTGCCATGCGCTTTAGAAAGAGAGTGTGCTGTGAGTAGGGCTGTCATAGGGAGTTAAGAGGTTGTTATCCCCTTTTCTTTGAATACAAAATATGCTTGACGAATGATAGAGCTTCTAACTTCTCCAATTCCTTTTTGCGGATCTCCAATCCAGGTGCACAGTTTTAGTTCGAGGACATTTCTTGATAGAGAAACAAATTCTATGGAAGGAGGTGGGATTTCAAGGATTCGTTCTGTGCTTTTAGCAATACCTAGCAAAACTTGTTCAACAACTTTTAGATCAGATTCGCCAGAAATTGTAAACGTTGTTTCAATTTGGATATTACTATCGGTAAAAGACCAGTTCTCTAGCTTGTTTGAAATGATCTGTTCATTTGGAACGAGGTGTTCTTTGCCCTCATCAGTATGTATCGAGACGTATCTTGAACGTAACTTGTTTACTACGCCGTAGATCTTGCCGTTATCGATGCTGATTATGTCACCTGGTTTTACGGATCGATCGAAAAGGATGATAATTCCTGCGAAAAAATTCGAAAAAATATTTTGGAGACCAAATGCAGCACCTACTCCTAGAGCTCCAGCAAAAAATGTCAAAATTGATAGATCTATTCCAGAGGCTGAAAGGCCTATATACAGTGCAAGGATAATGAGCAGAACCCGGACTAGCTTGGCAATAAGAAGTTTTCTTGAAAGCAAAAGCCCATCCACTCGTGCCATCTTTTTTTCAAAGTAATCAGATGTAGCTGATGCACCCCAGATCAGAAGGAGGGTGAATAAAAGTGCTTTTAGAAGGGATAAGATGGAAAAGTTATTGGTGCCGATTTTCACCTTTGTTTCGCTTAGGAACTGAAGAGCTTGCAAGAGGATGCCGGACGCTTCAAGACCAACCAAGCTCCATAATATAACTGCTCCCATGACTCTCAGAAGAGAGTTCTTGGTTAGAGAAAAGAGGAGGGAGTGGAGGGTCAAACCAGCAAAAATAGAAAATCCAATTCTTAGAAGGAAAATAGGTATTTCAAGATGAAAAATTAGTAGAGGAGAGATGAGACCTAGGAAGATCAAAGCAGGAAAAAGAAAGGGAGCTCGAGACTTCGCTATCTTCTCCCAGATTTTATTTTTTGGGGTCCAACGTTTTTTACAAAAAGCGGATACGAGCCATCCGGCCGCTAAACTAATAGCAATAGAGAGAAGAAAGAGACAGATTGTATCCAATCCAATTAAGCGAATATCAGGTATATGATTCAAAAGAGCCCCTATATGTGATCAACTACGCACTTGATTCTAGCAGAATGTCGATCTTCTCTAAAGAAAATTAGGTTGTGAAAATCGTTTCGTAAAAGAGAAAATGTAATCTATGAGAATTTTGCTTACAGGGGCTAATGGCTATATTGGAACAAGGCTTCTAAGGAAGTTGCTTGAGAGGGGACATCAAGTAGTAGCTCTTGTGCGTAACCCAGAAAGACTTCGACTTCCTAAGGGAGTAGAGATAGAGGTAGTTCAGGCTGACTTAACGCAGCCTTTTAAGCTTCCTGAAAATATTGATGCAGCTTATTACCTTGTCCATGCGATGAGTGACGACCCTAGGTTGTTTAGCCACATAGATCGCACGTCGGCGCTTAACTTCTCTGCAGCGATTTCAAAGACAAACTGCAAGCAGATTGTCTATCTAAGCGGCCTTGTAAAAGATGCGAAACTTTCTACGCATTTATCTTCTCGGCTAGAAGTGGAACAGATTTTACAAAATGGATCTGTTCCCATTACATCACTAAGAACTAGTATTATCATAGGGTCAGGTAGTGCTTCTTTTGAAATGATCCGCGATCTTGTTGAAAAGCTTCCGATTATGGTGGCTCCTAGATGGGTTAGAAAGAAGTGTCAGCCAATTGCAATAGCTGATGTGTTAGATTATTTGGTCGATGTCCTTGGAAACAAAAAATGCTATAAGAAAACGTTTGAGATAGCAGGTCCTGAAGTAATCGCGTACAAGGATATGATGCTGCGCTATGCAAAAAAAAGAGGACTCAAACGGGTCGTTATTCCAGTTCCCGTTTTAACACCTCAGCTATCTTCGTACTGGCTGATTTTCATTACAAGCACCAATTATTACCTTGCTCGCTCCCTTATTGATAGCCTGAAAAATGATTCGATTAAAACAGATGATTCCATTGATGAAATTTTCCCAAAGCAGTGTCTTACTTATGAAGAAGCGATCGATCGCGCTTTGCAGAAAGTAAAGCAGAATGCAGTAATTTCAAGCTGGAGAGACTCTTGGGTGGCAAGTGATCTGCCTTCCAAATACTCTAAGTATATTGAACTCCCCAAATATGGGTGTGTCTCTCAGGCAACTCTTTATCAGTTCTCTGGCGATCCTGATCAAGTTATGGAAAATGTTTTCAATCTAGGTGGCGAAAGAGGCTACTACATGAATTGGGCCTGGAAAATACGGGGTGTAATTGACCGTACTTTTGGTGGAGTGGGATTGCGACGAGGAAAAACCGAAAGAAAAAAGCCTCGTCCAGGCGATGCTCTTGATTTCTGGAGAGTTCTTCTTGTAGATAAGGAAAATAGAAGGTTTCTCCTTTATGCAGAGATGCGGATCCCCGGCGAGGCTTGGCTTGAGTTTCGCATCGATCCAAATGGAGATAATTGGACTCTTTCACAGATTGCGACTTTCCGCCCCAAAGGAGTTTTGGGGAGGCTTTACTGGTTTGCCCTTTACCCGATTCATAGCTTAATTTTTAAAGGATTAGGAAAAAAACTGATCGAAGGGGCGGGAGGCAAAATTTTATGAGTATCGGGATTCTATTACATCAATCAGACCTTAGGACTAATTGGAATCCAGCTCTTTCTGCTGCTGCAAAAGAAAATACAAAGGTTTTACCTGTTTTTATTTATGACCCTGATCTAGAAGTTTTGGGAGCAGCGAGCCGTTGGTGGCTTGAGCAGAGTTTGAAATCCTTAGAGCTAGAGTACAAAAAACTAGGCAATACGCTTCTTGTCCGCAAGGGGAATCTAGTGCAAATTTTAAGTGAGCTTGCAAAGAAAACTAATGCCGGAACCATCTACTTCAATACTCGTTTTGAGCCACGAGCTTACAAAGCACAGAAAAAAGTAGTAGGAAGATTTAATTGCAAAGTATTCAATGGTAACCACCTTGTGGATCCACGAGAGATCGAAGTTCGTCCGGGAGTCCCTTATAAAGTATTCACACCGTTTTATAAAGCTGCCCTAAAAGAAATGGCAATAGGTCCTCGCCCTTCGCTTCCTAAAAAGATAGCTGGGGTTGCAGGCTTCAGTGGAGACCTTCTTTTTAAAAAAGAAAAGTGGGCGCAAAAACTTGAAAAGCATTGGCAGCCAGGTCGGGATGGAGGACTTAAGAGATTAAGGAAGTTCATCAGTTCTAATGTTAGAACGTATGCTCGAGATAGAGATTTTCCCGATATTCAAGGAACATCAAAGCTCTCCGCACATCTCCACTTCGGAGAGGTGTCTCCATATGAAGTATGGGAATTAGCACAACAGAGCGAAGTTTTTCGAAAGCAGCTTATCTGGCGAGAGTTTAGTACGTATTTTCTTTTTCATTTTCCAGACGTACTGAAAAATAATTGGAGTGCTAAGTTTGATGCATTCGAGTGGAATAAAAGCACAGCTCAGTATGAAAAGTGGAAAAAGGGGGAAACAGGGTATCCTATTGTAGATGCTGCAATGAAGCAGCTTTGGGATACAGGTTGGATGCATAATCGTCTCCGAATGGTAGCCGCTTCATTTCTTACAAAAGATCTTCTCCTTCACTGGACGGCAGGGGAGCGATGGTTTTGGGACACTTTAGTAGATGCAGATAAAGCCAACAATATCATGGGATGGCAGTGGACTGCAGGTACAGGACCCGATGCGGCGCCCTATTTCCGGGTCTTCAATCCCATTCTTCAAGGGGAAAAATTTGATCCGCAAGGGGAGTTTGTGAAAACTTATCTCCCAGAGCTAGCTAAGCTTCCACAGAAGTGGATTCACCAACCTTGGAATGCTCCGGAAGAGGTTTTAGAACAGGCTGGAGTAGTTCTTGGGAAGACCTATCCAAAACCAATGGTGGATCATAAAGAAGCTCGGAAAGAAGCTCTTAAGCGCTTTAACAAAATCAAATGATTCTCTTTGGAAATTCTGGTTATTTCGGTCATCCTCTTCAGCATTTTTCGAAAAAAATTCGTTTCTTATAAGAATTTTAATGAGAGAAAAAATTCCATTCCATGCAGATCACTCCAATGTGATCTAATGATGAGATTGTGAATGAAAGCTCTTCAAATAGGCGGAGAGTACCATGCACTTTAGAAAGAGAGTGTGCAGTGAGTAGGACTGTCATTGCTTACTTGGGACGAGCAAGTCTTGGGCTTGCTCTAGATCAGACTCATCTACAAGGAGAGTGATTCCTTGTGAGAAGGCAAGATGTGGCATGTACCCTCCTGCATCACCTGATTGTTCCCTAACCTGGATCCCCCTGGATTCAAGAGAGCTTCGAGCTATGTCAGCTTCAATCCTGTCAAAGAAGGTTTTTACTGGGACGAACTTTGTCATAACATCTACTCTAATAGAAAAAGAGCTAAAAGACAAAAAGATAGTAGAATTCACCCTCTCTAAGAACGAGTGCGTTTCTCACCCACAGTGATCGTGCTCCCATCGAATTTTGTAAGGGTATAGCCAGCAAAGTCCTCATTAAAGAGGAACGCTTCGTTATTGAGGATGTCAATAGCGACTTGTTCGCCTAAAAGAAGACCTTCGATCCCATCGCTTCTATAGTGAACGCCGGCGTGGTCCCGGCCTAATGCGATATTGGCAGCGAGTTTATTCAGTTCGCCTCCAACGGTAAGGGTTCCAGGATAAGCTTCCAAAGCAGTGTTTGCTGCATTTGGTTGCAGGGGGGAGGGGATAGCAAAGTCTTCGTTAAAAAGAGCCTTTAGAATGGTGACAGCAGCTCCCATGAAAGTGGCGTGTCCTGCTGGATAAGATGGGTGCGTTGGGCTCCCTTCTGGGCAGGGAATACGCATTAAAATCTAAGCTATAAGTTTTGCCAGATAGGTTGAGTCCCATCCTGCCCTTAGTCTTTTTCCTCTAACCCCTACTTTTATTGTTTTGTCCTGCTTGAGTAGATTAAGAGCCAGCCTTCTCAATGT